>NZ_JBYCLG010000174.1:0-5730 GCF_057473785.1 Mycobacterium sp. TH-M103 | reverse complement strand
CCGCGAAGATCGATCCCGTGCGGCTCGAGAACTGCAACGCGGAATGGGTTCGTGCGCCCGGCGCGTCGTCGACGCGGGCGATTCTCTATCTGCACGGAGGCGCATTTCTGACCTGCGGCCTCAACACGCACCGCTCGCTCGTGACCCGCTTGTCGAAAGCCGCCGACGCCGCGGTGCTCACCGTCGGATACCGGAAGCTGCCGTCACACCGGGTCGACGACGCCATCCAGGACGGCCTCGACGGGCTGCGCTGGCTGCAGGAAAGCGGCTACGACGGCGAACAGGTCGTCGTCGCCGGCGACTCGGCCGGCGGATATCTGGCGTTCATGACCGCGCTCGCGGCCATTCGCGCCCGAGTCGCGAAGCCGGCGGGTATCGCGACGATCTCGCCGTTCGCCGATGCGGACCCCGCCGAAAAATTGAGGCACCGCAATGCCCGTCGGTGCTCCATGTTCACGCGTGCGGCGTTGTCGATATTCACGCAATATCTCGAAGAGGTGCAACTTCCCGGCCCGGACGGCTCCACGGGTCCCGTCGTCTCACCGGTCGATGCCGATCTGTGCAGTTTGCCCCCGGTCACCATCCACGCGAGCTCCGACGAATTGCTGCTGCCCGACGCCGAACTGATGGCAAAGCGCTTGGATGCCGCGGGAATTCGCTGCGATCTGCATCTGTGGGACGGGCAGATCCACGATTTCCCGTTGGCGGCCGACATTTTGCCCGAAGGTCGCCGCGCCATTCGCTACATCGGCGACTTCGTCAAAGAGGTCACGGCCGGAATAGGAGAGTCGTCGGACGGCGAAGTTGCCGTGCCATGGTCCCGCGAAGCGCCGGCCGTCACGAGGGTGGGGTAGCCGCGGTCGCTCGAAAACGGCTGTGCGGCAGTGTGATGGCGTAAGCCGGCCAGACGTCCGAATGTCAGCCGCGGTAGCCGAACTCCTCGACTTCCGGGTCGATCGGGACGGTCTCCCGCTGCTCCTGCCAGTCCGGGGCGCTCGTCTCCAGCGGCACGTCACCCGCGCACCCGTCGTCGTCGGGAAACTCAGCCGTCTGGTGCCATTGCTCCACGGCGTCGGCGACCGGCACGTCGTCGGGGAATTCGGCGTCGCTGTCGATCATGGACGACGGGTTACCCCGGAGTTTCGGCTCGAAACTCCGGCGTAGCGCCTGCCCCCGATCCGTCGCGCTGCCGATACAGTGAAGCGGATGAGCCGTCCAGCCCCACCCGTGCTGACCGTGCGCTACGACGGATCCGAGCGCACCTTCGCAGCAGGAAACGACGTGGTGATCGGGCGCGACCTGCGCGCGGACCTGCGCGTCGCGCATCCCCTGATATCCCGGACCCACCTGATCGTGCGGTTCGACCAGGGCCGCTGGATCGCCATCGACAACGGAAGCCTCAACGGGCTGTACGTCAACAACCGCCGCGTGCCGGCCGTCGACATCCAGGACGGCCTGCGGGTCAACATCGGCAATCCGGACGGCCCCGCGCTGACGTTCGAGGTGGGCCGCCACCAGGGCTCGGCGGGGCGGCCGCCGCTGACGACGTCGATGCCGATCTTCAACACCCACGGCGACGGCGCCGCGGCGGCGCCGCACGGCCACCCGCAGCCCGTCGCGCAGCGGCCCGGCCAGCCCCAGCACCCGCCGTCGGCCACGTTCCGGCACCCCGGGCAGCCGCCCAGCGGTCCGCAGCAGAGCCACCCGCCGAGCGGGGTGATGCCGGGCCATCCCGCGGAGCCGCAGCCGCGCCACCCGACCGGCGGACACCACGTCGGGCCGCCCAGCGGCCCGCAGCAGGGGCCGCAGATCTACCGGGCGCCACCAATGCGGGTGCCCGCCGCGCCCGCGGGCGAGCCCAGGGCCGCCGAGACCGGCCGCATCGGCGGTGACGCAACCAACATCGCGACGTCGATGATGCGCATGCTGCGCCCGGGCAGGTCGGCGCCGGAGTCGGCGCCGGGAGCGATCAAGATCGGCCGGGCCAACGACAACGACATCGTCATTCCCGAGGTGCTGGCGTCCCGCCACCACGCCACCCTGATCCCGACCGACCACGGCACCGAGATCCACGACAACCGCAGCATCAACGGCACCTTCGTCAACGGCGCCCGGGTCGACTCCGCGCTGCTGCACGACGGCGACGTCGTCACGATCGGCAACATCGACCTGGTCTTCGCGGGCGGGGCGCTGGTCCGCCGCGACGAGACCGCGACCGCCACGCGCACCGGCGGGCTCGACGTGCGCGGGGTGACGTGGACGATCGAGAACAACAAGACGCTGCTGGACAACATCTCGCTGGGCGCACAGCCCGGAACGCTGACCGCCGTCATCGGTCCCTCCGGTGCCGGCAAGTCCACGTTCGCCCGGCTGGTCGCCGGCTACACGCACCCGACCACCGGCACGGTGACCTTCGAGGGCCACAACGTCCACGCCGAGTACGCCTCGCTGCGCAGCCGCATCGGTATGGTCCCGCAGGACGACGTGGTGCATGGGCAGCTGACAGTGCAGCAGGCGCTGATGTATGCCGCCGAGTTGCGGCTGCCGCCGGATACCACCAAAGAGGACCGCGAACAGGTGGTGGCGCGGGTGCTCGAGGAACTCGAGATGACCCAGCACCTGCACACCCGGGTCGACAAGCTGTCCGGCGGCCAGCGCAAGCGAGCGTCGGTGGCGCTGGAGCTGCTCACCGGGCCGTCGTTGCTGATCCTCGACGAGCCGACGTCGGGTCTGGACCCGGCCCTGGACCGCCAGGTCATGACCATGCTGCGGCAGTTGGCCGACGCCGGCCGCGTGGTGCTCGTGGTCACCCACTCGCTGACCTATCTCGACGTCTGCGACCAGGTCCTGCTGCTGGCCCCCGGCGGCAAGACCGCGTTCTGCGGGCCGCCCGGCCAGATCGGTCCCGCCATGGGGACGACGAACTGGGCCGACATCTTCAGCACGGTGGCCAACGACCCGGACGGGGCGCGGGCCCGCTACCTGGCGCGGACGGGACCGCCCCCGCCGCCGCCACCGGCCGAGCAACCCGCGGAGATCGGCGACCCGTCGCACACGAGCCTGGGCCGGCAGTTCTCCACCATCGCCCGGCGGCAGATGCGGCTGATCATCTCCGACCGCGGCTACTTCGCCTTCCTGGCGGTGTTGCCCTTCATCATGGGTGCGCTGTCGATGTCGGTTCCCGGCAACGTCGGGTTCGGCATCCCCAACCCCATGGGTGCCGCGCCCAACGAGCCCGGGCAGATCCTGGTGCTGCTCAACGTCGGCGCGGTGTTCATGGGCACCGCGCTGACGATCCGCGACCTCATCGGTGAGCGCCCGATCTTCCTGCGCGAGCAGGCCGTCGGCCTGTCCACCGGCGCCTATCTGCTGGCCAAGGTCTGCGTGTACACGGTGTTCGCGGTCGTCCAGTCCGCGATCGTCACCGTCATCGTCCTGATCGGCAAGGGCGGTCCCACCCAGGGGGCCGTCGCCCTGGGCCGGCCGGGTCTGGAGCTCTTCGTCGACGTCGCGCTGACCTGTGTCGCCTCGGCGATGCTCGGGCTGGCGCTGTCGGCCATCGCCAAGTCCAACGAACAGATCATGCCGCTGCTGGTGGTCGCGGTGATGTCGCAGCTGGTGTTCTCCGGCGGCATGATCCCAGTCACCGACCGCATCGGCCTCGACCAGATGTCGTGGGCGACGCCGGCCAGGTGGGGCTTCGCCGCGTCGGCATCCACTGCGGACCTGCTCAAGCTGGAGCCGGGCCCGGTGACGCCGAAGGACTCGCACTGGCGCCACACCGCCGGCGCATGGTGGTTCGATGTCGCCATGCTGTTCGCGATCAGCATGGTCTACCTGGGTTTCGTGCGGTGGAAGATTCGCCTCAAGGGCGGCTGATCACCTGCCGGCGACCGGCGAAGCGCCGCGAAAGGTCAAGCCCCTTTGCGCGCGACCTGTTCGGCGGCGGCACGCATGCGGTCGGACAGCTGCAGGAGATCGTGCTCACCCACCCCGTGGGGCAGGGTGTACGCCAGCTGGCGCAACTCGACGGCGCAGGTGCGTAGTTCCTGGCGAAGGCGTGTCTCAACAGTTGGCATCTGCTTCTCCCCGTGCGCTTCGGACCGAGCGGTACGACTGATACCTAAGACCGGTCGATCCCACGATCCTTGCAGCCCCAGCGCATGGCCGCGAGGGCCGTCGCGCGGATTTACGGGAGTTTCACAGCGTTTTAATAGTTTGAAACCCGGATGCCGTCCGACGTGCACTTTCATGACTACCGGTCATTCAACTGACGCCTCGGCACCGCGGTCCGGGGGACGATGCCGTCCCGGGGGAACGGCCGTCCCGCCGTCGGTCGTCACGTAGGCGACGGGTCGCCCGCGAGGGGGCGGACCTCTGGTTGGGGCGTGTCGAAGCGGGCCTCGCGATGTCCGCGCCGCGGCGGGCGTAACGTCAGCCCGAAATCGCGGAGCTCGTTCTGTCCCCGGCGTTACGCTGGCGCTGCCGTGTGAAAGGCCGGAAGGTGAGGTGGGCTTCGGAATGGATTTCGAACTCGACGCCGGGCAGCGTGCCTGGCTGGCCGAGGTCCGCGAATTCCTCCGGGAAAATGTCACCCCCGCGCTCCGCGCCGAGCTCGCCCGGCACGATCTCGAATTCCCGAACGGAGAGGTTGCGCGCTTCCGCCGCAAGATCGGCGAGAAGGGCTGGTTCGGGCTGAACTGGCCGCGCGAGTACGGCGGGCTGGGAGGCGAAGGGGGCCTCGGCGCGATTCATCAGCACCTGCTGATGAGCGAGTTCGAATATTGGGGCGTGCCCAGTCCCGACCTGACGGTCACATCGGTGGCGCCGATGATCATGCGGCACGGCACCGAGCGGAACAAAGCCGAATGGCTGCCACCGATCGCCCGGGGCGAGATGATCTGCGCCGTCGGCTATTCCGAACCCGACGCCGGCACCGACCTGGCCGGCCTGCGGACCCGCGCGACGCGCGACGGCCAGGAGTGGGTGATCAACGGGACGAAGATCTGGAACAGCGGCGCCCAGCGCGCCACCCACGAATGGCTGTGCGTGCGCACCGATCCCGACGCGGCCCGGCACCGCGGCATCTCGGTCATCATCGTCCCGGTCGACAGCCCGGGGGTCCAGATCCGCCCCCTCTACGCCTGGTCGGGCTACCGCACCAACGAGGTCCACTTTCGCGACGTGCGGGTCCCGCTCACCAACCTGGTGGGCGAGGTCAACCGCGGCTGGACGTACATCACCGGCGCGCTCGACCTCGAGCGGGGCGCGCTGACCAACGCCGGCGATCTGCGCCGCGCCGTGGAGGAATTGCGCGATCTCGCGGCAACGCCCCGCCGCGACGGCAGCGTGCCCGCCGACTGTCCGGCGCTGCGCCGCCGGCTGGTGCAGGCCGAGGCCGACGTGGAGGTGGCCACGCTGATGGGCTACGAGGCCGCCTCGATGCTCGACGGCGGCGTGATCCCCACCGTGGAGGTCAGCGTCGAGAAGGTCTTCACCAGCGAACTGCGCCAGCGCATCGCCGAACTGGCGCTCGACCTGCTGGGCCCCGACGGGCTGCTGGCACACCGCAGCGAACACGCCCCGCTGGCCGGGAAGTTCGAACGGCTCTACCGGGCCGCGCCGTTGATGCGCTTCGGCGGCGGCACCAACGAGGTGCTCCGCGACATCATCGCCCAGCGCGGCCACGGCATGCCCTCGTACGGACGCTGAGCGATGAGACTGCTCCCC
>NZ_JBYCLG010000173.1:0-4779 GCF_057473785.1 Mycobacterium sp. TH-M103 | reverse complement strand
CCGATCGACGCCTGCTACGAATTCGTCGGGCGCCTGCGCATGCTGTGGCGGGGTTTCGACGGCGGACAGCAAGCCCGTGCGTTCATCGACGACTTCTTCGCCCGGCTCGCCGCCCGTGCCGTGGCGAGGCCGCGATGACCGGGCAGCCGATCGACCTGGCGTTCGCCGTTAACGACGTGGCGCCCGAGCCGTACGGCGTCACACCGGTTCTCACCGCGCACGTGGGCGTCACCGACGTCGGCGGTCACACCGGCGCGGTGCACGCCATCGCGCTGCGGTGCCAGGTGCGCATCGAACCGCTGCGGCGTTCCTACTCCGACGACGAGGCCGCCGGCCTGCTCGACCTGTTCGGCGGCCGCGAGCGCTGGGCCGACACGCAGCGCACGTTCCTGTGGCAGCATTGCGCGGCGATGGTGCCGGGATTCGCCGGGCACACGACGGTGACGCTCCCGCTGGAGTGCACCTACGACTTCGAGGTGACGGCCGCCAAATACGCGCACGCCCTGCAGGACGGGGCGGTACCCCTGCAGTTCCTCTTCAGCGGAACGATCTTCGTCAACTCCGACCGCGGGTTCTCGGTTCAGCAGGTGCCGTGGGACTGCGAGTGCTGCTACGACATGCCGGTCGCGGTGTGGCGCGCGCTGATCGCCCAGCACTACCCCGACACCGGCTGGGTGCGGCTACGCCACGAAACCGTCGCCGCACTGGCCCGCTACAAGGCGACACGGGGCCTGCTCGACCTCGACGGGGCGGTCGCCTCGCTGCTGGGCGCCGCGCAGGAGGCCGCACGGTGAGCGCCCCCGAAACCTCCAGCCGGGCCCGGGCCCGTGCGGTCGCCGACGCGGTGCTCTACGAGGGCTACCTGCTCTACCCCTATCGCGGTACGTCCGGCAAGAACCAGTCGCGTTGGCAGTTCGGGGTTCTGGGGCCACCCGGTGCCGCGGACGCGGGCTGCGGCGAGGACGACGCCATGGGGGCGGAGTTCCCGGTCGACGGTGGGCGGGCGATCACCGTGGTGGTTCGGTTCCTGCAGTTGCAGCACCGCCGGGCCGAACGCGAGATCGGCGGCGGTGGCTTCGAACCCGTGGCCGAACTGGCCACCCCGACCGGGTCGTGGCTCTCCTGGGACGAGGCGGTGGAATGCGAGAGGTCCTTCGGCCCTATCGCATTGGATGGCCGGTCGTGGAGCCTTCCGCTGGTGGCGGATGCGGCAACCGACATCGAACTGCTGGACGGCGGGCGGCTGGTCCGCCAGCGCGAGGAGGTGCGCGGCGAGCTCACGGTGGTCGCCCGGCCGGACGGACACCTGCGCCGGGTCTCGGTGCGCGTGGCCAACACCGGCCGCGACGCCACCGGCAAGGCCGACGCGATCGCGCGCTCCATGATCGGGACCCACCTGATCGTCGAAGCCGACGGCGGGCAGTTCGTCTCGCTGCTGGAACCTGCGCCCGACGCCGCCGGCGCGGTGTCGCGGTGCGCTCGGCATCGCTGCTTCCCCGTGCTCGCCGGCGCACCGGGCAGCCGCGACGTGGTGCTGATCTCCCCGATCATCCTCTACGACCATCCCGAGGTCGCCGAGCAGAGCAGCACCGCCCTGTACGACTGCACCGAGATCGACGAGATCCTCACCCTGCGCGTGATGACGATGACCGACGAGGAGAAGGCGCAGGCCCGGGCCACCGATCCGCGGGCCGCGCAGCTCATCGACCGGTGCGATGCCATCTCGCCCGGGGCGATGGCGCGCCTGCACGGTGTCCTGCGCGATCCGCGGCCGCACGCGGGGCTGGTGCCCGAGATACCCGAGGGCGTCGACTGGTGGGATCCGCTGGCCGACAACGCCGTCCGCCCCGAGATCGATGCGGTACTGGTGAACGGGGTCCGGGTGGCCCGCGGCAGCCGGGTGCGGTTGCGCCCGAACCGCAACGCCGACGCCCAGGACATCTTCGTCGCCGGTAAGACCGCCCGCGTCGCCTCGGTGCACGAGGACGTCGAGGGCAACCGGTATGTCGGGGTGGTCGTCGACGACGACCCGGCCGCCGACCTGCACGACTGGTACGGGCGTTACCTGTATTTCTCAACCGACGAGGTCGAGCCGCTGGGGGACGACTGCGGGAACACGGAGAGGAGTCAGACATGGAAGTTCTAGGGTGGATCTTTTTGGCCATCATCGCGGTGGTGGTCGCGGTCGCGGTGGCGATGGGGGTGGTGTCCCTGCCGGATGCCCGCCGCTACCTCAAGCTGCGGCGGATGTAGCCGGCCGGGCGCGGTGATGACAGCGCGCATCCTGGTGGCCGGCATCGGCAACATCTTCCTGGGCGATGACGGATTCGGCTCGGAAGTGGTCCGCAACGCCGAGCTCCCGCAAGACAATCCGGCCGTCCGCGTCGTCGACTACGGCATCCGGGGAATGCATCTGGCCTACGACCTGCTCGACGGCTGGGACACGCTGGTCCTCGTCGATGCGATACCGAGCCGCGGCAACCCGGGCACCCTGCACGTGTTCCAGGCCGACCACGAGGCGCCGGACGAAACGGTCGGCGTGGACGCGCACGGCATGGAGCCGGCAGCGGTGTTCGCCAGCCTGCGGGCGCTGGGCGGCAGCCCGCCCTACACGGTCGTCGTGGGCTGCGAGGCGGGTAGCGTCGATGAGGGAATCGGCCTGACCGAACCCGTCGCCGAGGCGGTTCCGCGGGCGGCGCGGGCGGTCGAGGACATCGTCGCGGCGCTGCAGAGTCCGGCCCCTTCGGTTTCTGTGGCCGTCTCGGCGCCGAAGGAGTGTTGAGCATGTGTCTGGGGATACCGGGCCGGGTGATCGGGATGCTGGACGGTTACGCGGGACAGCTCGCGCTGGTCGACGTCGTCGGCGAGCAGCGGCGCGTCAACGTCGGCATGCTGCCCGAGGAGACGTTCTCCCCCGGCGACTGGGTCATCATCCACATGGGCTTCGTCGTCGAGAAGACCGACCGCGCCGGGGCCGACGAGGCGATGGCCGGCCTGGAGCTGATGGGGCGCGGCGATCCGGAGGGCGACTGAGATGACCGGACCCTCCCTGATGCTGCGATCCGGTCAGGTTCGGCAGCGCGTCACCGTGACCGGCGTCGTCCAGGGAGTCGGCTTCCGTCCGTTCGTCCATCGCCTCGCCACCGAGCTGGGACTGAGCGGATTCGTCGGCAACGACTCGGGCGCGGTCTTTCTCGAGGTGCAGGGGCCTCCCGCGCGGGTGCGGGAGTTCGGGCGCCGGCTGCGCGCCGAGGCGCCGCCGCTGGCGCGGATCGGCACCGTTCGCGTCGTCGACATCGACGTCGACGGGGCCGTCGGAGTCCGGCGCGCGTTCCAGATTGCCGCCAGCGAGGTGGTCGCCGGCGGCACGACGCCGATTCCGCCCGACGTCGCGGTGTGCGACGACTGCGTCGCCGAGCTGTTCGACCCCGGCGACCGGCGCCACCGCCACCCGTTCATCACGTGCACCAACTGCGGTCCACGCTTCACCATCATCCGCACACTGCCCTACGACCGCCCGGCGACCACCATGTCGGCGTTCCCGATGTGCGGGCGGTGTGCCGGCGAATACGCCGATCCCGCCGATCGCCGGTTTCACGCACAGCCCATCGCGTGCCCGGACTGCGGCCCGTCGCTGTGGTTTTCCGCGCAAGGCGGCCGCGTGGACGGCGCGGACGCCGCGCTGGCCGCCGCGCAACGCGCGCTGGCCGGCGGTGCGGTGGTGGCCGTCAAGGGCATCGGCGGTTACCACCTGGCCTGCCGCGCCGACGATCAGGGGGCGGTGACGGCGCTGCGTGCCCGGAAAGCCCGCGGCGCCAAGCCTTTCGCGCTGCTGGTGCGTGACCTCGACGTCGCGCGCCGCTACGCCCCGATCGGCGACCTCGAGGCGGCGGTGCTGTCGGGCCCGGCCCGGCCGATCGTGTTGCTCCCGCGCCGGCCCGGCGCGCCGGTCGCCGACGCGGTCGCACCCGCCAGCCCGCTGCTGGGGTTGATGCTCCCCTACTCCCCCATCCACCACCTGCTGCTGGCGCCCGTCCCCGGGGCCGGCGGGCGCGTGCCCGACACGCTGGTGCTGACCAGCGCCAACCGCTCCGACGAGCCGATCTGCTTCACCGACGACGATGCCGCGCAGCGGCTTCCGGCCCTGTGCGACGCGCTGCTCGACCACAACCGGCCCATCCACGTGCCGTGCGACGACTCGGTGGTGCGCATCGTCGACGGAGCGGAGCTGCCCGTGCGGCGCTCCCGCGGTTACGCGCCGCTGCCGGTGGATCTCGGGTGCGAGGGCCCCGCGGTGCTGGCCGTCGGAGGGGAACTGAAGAACACCTGCTGCCTCACCGACGGTACGCGCGCCTACCTGTCCGGGCACATCGGCGACATGGGCACCTGGGAGACGTTGCGCGCGTTCGGCCGCGCGGTCGAACAGCTCGGCGAGATACGCCGCGCCCCGGCCCGTCTGGCCGCCGACCTGCATCCGGGCTACCACACCCGCGCCTGGGCGGAACGCCACGCGGGCGAGCGACCGCTGGACCTGGTCCAGCACCATCACGCCCACGTGGTGTCACTGCTGGCCGAGCACGGGCGTATCGGCGAACCGATCATCGGGGTGGCGTTCGACGGCACCGGGTACGGCTGCGACCACACCATCTGGGGCGGCGAGATCCTGCGGCTCGGCCGCGACACCCACCGCTTCGTGCGGGCCGCCCACCTGCTGCCGGTGCCGCTGCCCGGCGGCGACGCCGCGGTGCGCAACCCGTGGCGGATGGCGCTGGCCCAGTT
>NZ_JBYCLG010000172.1:0-7749 GCF_057473785.1 Mycobacterium sp. TH-M103 | reverse complement strand
TCGACGCCGTTGGCGAACGCCAGCCCCACGTCGCGGGCGTCCACCATGTGGATCCGGTTGTCACCGGGCATCGAACGCATGAGCGCCAGGTAGTCGCCGTTGATGCTGCCCTGGGTGTCCGGGGACGCGACCCCGGCGAGCCGGAACAGCGCATACGGCAGGCCGCTGGCTCCGATGGCGGCCTCGGCCAGCACCTTGTCCTGGCCGTACTGGTCGATGGGGTTCACCGGGGTGTCGGGGGTGATGCGTTCCGGGTGGCGATAAGGATTGCGCGACCCGTAGACCGCGGCGCTGGAGGCCATCAGGAACAGCGGCTTGTCGGGAAGTTCGGCCGCGGCCGCCAGCAGGTTCTCGGTGCCGCCCACGTTGACTTTTCTGGCCAGCGCGGGGTTGCGGTAAGAGGGTGGCGAGACGATCGCCGCGAGGTGGATGATCGCCTCGGGCTGATGGGTTGTGAGGAGTTCGCGCACCGCGGCCGGATCCAGGAGATCGACGTAGGCCGGTATCAGCGTGCCGGGGCGGGCGGATAATTCTCTTTGGGCCGCAACGGTTTTATCGGTGCGCAGGTCCATCGCGACGACGGTTCGGCCGCGGTCGAGCAGGATTTCGGTGCACCGCTTGCCGATCTGCCCGAACGCGCCGGTGACGAGGATGGTGTCGACGGTCATCGGCGGGTCACCTCCCCGCCGGCTGGCCGGCGAGCCTGCCGATCGCCCTGCGGATCCGGTCCGAGACGTAGACCGAGAACAGGGGAGTGGTGATGTCCTCGCGGAGCCGAGTCAGCTTGGAGCTCTTGATGAGCCAGCGGCCGGCGACGTTTTCGTAGGTTTCGTGGTAGTGGCCGTAGCCGACCAGCGTCACCCCCGGCCCGAGCCGCACCACGTCCTGCAGCGCCCACACCCCGCGCGCCGTCGTCGGTGACGTCAGTTCGATCTCGGGTGCGTGCACCTGGTGCGCGGTGACCTGTGCCGGCCGCCCGAGCGTCTTGCGCAGGAAGGCGACGAACTCGTCGGCGCCGACGATCACCTTGCCGCCGGCCTCGGCGGTGTCGCTGACGAAATCGTCGGTGAAGATCGTGCGCCAGGACGCCCAGTCCTTGGTGTCAAGGTAGCGGCAGTAGCGGGCCTTGAGCTGCTTGATGGCCTCGATGGCCAGCAGCGTGGCGGTGTCGTTGTCGGCGATCACGTCGGGTGCGCCTTCTGTCATTGCGGCTCGATTCCGGTTGATCGTTGATGCTGGGCGTGACATTTGTTCCGTGAAGTGTAAACCTGTCCTGATGGGCAAGGACGGAGGTCCCCGGTGACGGAGTCGGTCGCGGAATTTCGCGGCCGGGCCAGGGCCTGGCTCGCCGAGAACATGCCGCCACTGGACCCCGACAAGGCCAGGGCGCTCGAGCGTGACGCGCCGGAGTCCTGGCAGCGGGCCCGCGAACTGCAAAAGCGGCTGTACGACGGGGGATTCGCGGGCATCTGCTTTCCCCGCGATTACGGCGGGCTCGGACTGGGTTACGAGTACAAGAAGGTGTTCGACGCCGAGACCGCCGCCTACGAGATGCCGCTGCTGCTCAACGTGCCCTCGTTCGCCATCTGCTGCGCGACGATCCTCGACATGGGCAGCGAAGCGCAGAAACGCACCCACATCGGCGCGGCGCTGCGCGGCGACGAGGTGCTCGTGCAGCTGCTGTCCGAGCCCAGCGGCGGCTCGGACCTGGCCGGCGTCATCACTCGCGCTGAACGCCGGGACGGCCGGTGGATCCTCAATGGCGCCAAGACGTGGAGCACCTGGGCGTTCGCCGCCGATTACGGCCTGTGCCTGGCCCGCACCGACTGGGCCGTGCCCAAGCACGAGGGCCTGACGATGTTCCTGCTGCCGCTGCGGCATCCCGGCGTGACGATCAACCGCATCAAGCAGGTCAACGGCTCGGTCGAGTTCTGCGAGGAGTTCCTCGACGACGTCGTCCTGGGCGACGACGCCGTCGTCGGGGAACCGGGCAAGGGCTGGGACGTCGCGTCGCGGCAGCTCTACCACGAGCGTCGCACGATGGGGGATGGTTCGGAGTACACCAGCGGGCCCGGAATCGCCGACGCCGAAGACATTTCGATCGACCTGCTGTCGCTGGTTGAGAAGGCAGGCGGCAGCGAACGCGCGCGCGAGCGCGCCGGCCGGGCCCTGGTGCACCGGGCCGTGCACGGGCAACTTGCCGAACACGTCTTCCACGCCGTCGTCGCCGGTTCGCTGCCCCCGGCGGCGGGATCGATCACCCGGCTGTCGATGGCCGCGGTGCACGACGTCGAGACCGACACCGCGCTGGCCGTGGCCGGCTCGGCGGCCGTCGTCGACGACGCGGCGGGCCTGCTCGACGTCGGCACGCGCTATCTGGGGCGCCAGGCCGCCAGCATCGGCGGCGGCACCACGGAGATGGCACGCAACGTGATCGGCGAGCGGGTCCTGAACTTTCCGCGCGAGTACACAGCCGACCGCGGCGTGCCGTTCAACCAGGTGCGGCGGGGCAGATTCTCGTGATGAGCGTTTACGGGTGCTCCCGCGCGGGCAGTACCCCTGGATGGCATCCGGTGCAGACGATCTGAGTAAGGACCCCAGGCCCGACGAGGCGGAGGACAACGCATTCTTCCCCTCCGCGTACTCGCTGAACGAGTACACGTCGCCCAAGACCGACTTCGACGGTGTGCAGCACCCGGGCGCATACATCGGCGGCAGGTGGAAAGTGCTCCTGATCGCGACCGAGGAGCGCTACGTCCTGCTGGAGAACGGCACGATGTTCTCCACCGGCAACCACCCCGTCGAGACGCTGCTCCCCCTGCACCACCTGATGGAGACCGGTTTCGACGTCGACGTCGCGACCATCTCCGGCTACCCGGCCAAACTGGAGCTCTGGGCGATGCCGCGCGAGGACGAGGCGGTGCTGTCGACCTACGAGGCCCTCAAGCCGAAGCTCAAACAGCCCAAGAGGCTTTCGGACGTCGTCGATCACGAGCTGGGGCCCGAATCCCCCTACCTGGCCGTGTTCATCCCGGGTGGCCACGGCGCGCTGGTGGGACTTCCGGACAGCCGGATCGTGGGGCGCACGCTCGACTGGGCCTTGGCCAACGACAAGTTCATCATCACGCTCTGTCACGGCCCGGCCGCGTTGCTCGCCGGCGCGCTGGACAAGGAGGAGTCACCGTTCAAGGGCTACTCGGTCTGTGTTTTCCCCGACGCACTCGACAAGGGGCCGAACATCGAGATCGGCTACCTGCCGGGCCGTCTCCCGTGGCTCGTCGGGGATCTGCTGGGCAAGCAGGGCCTGAAGATCCTCAACGACGACATGACCGGCAAGGTCCACCAGGATCGCCGGCTGATCACCGGCGACAGCCCGCTCGCGTCCGACGCGCTGGGCCGGCTTGCCGCCGAGGCGTTGCTCGAAGCCGTCGACGGCTGATCAGCTCCTGGCCGCTCCCGCCCCGGGTCTGTACAGTCGCTCAGCAGTGCGATAGCCCGACATCGGGGAAAGGCGGCCGGGAGTGGGCGACCAACTGCGGGACATCCGGGAGTTGGCCGGCGACTCTGCGGCCTACCGCGACGAACTGTTCCGCCGCTGGACGGGTCTGCTGAGCTACCGCTACATCGGCCGCAAGCACTCGTCGATGGACCTCGGCGACCCCGACGACACCGTCGCGATCCGTCGCGACATGCGCAACGAGGCGGGCGGGCTCCTGGTGGCACCGCTGGCCATCTCCTCACCGGAGGGGTGCCAGACCGACATGGTCGCGGTGCCCAACCCCGTGATCGCCTCGGTGCAGATCGTCGACCCCGGCTACGACGTCAGCAGGATCGAGATCGTCGGATCGGGCATCGTGCATCAGGGCCGGACCATGGGGTACGGACGGTGCACCATCGTCGACGCCGACAACCCCGCCCGGGTCATCGCGTTCAACGAGGGCCAGGGCGCGATCATCGGGATCCCGCCGGAAGGCCTTGGCAGAATGGACGTTTCGGGCACCGAATTGGTGATCGAGGATTCGCCCGAGCTGCCGCCGCTGTGGCAGGCCTTCGGTGCCAGCCAGCGCGACGACGGCCACTGGGTGCTGCCCGCGCTCAGCGCCGAACTCGCCTCGCCGGACGCGGCCCTGCACATCGGGCCCCAGCACGTCGTCCTGGAAACCGCGGCCACCGACTTGGCCGCCGAACTGGCCGGCACCCGCATGGTGCAGGTGGTCAGCTGGCACGTCATGTTCATGTCGCGCGGCAAGGTGGGTCCGTTCCGCGTCGAGGGCACGGCGCATGCGGGCGGGTCCGGGCGCGTCGGTGTGCGCATGCTGCTGCACGACGAGGGCAACGCCGACAAGGCGGTCACTTCCGCCGCGGCGATTTTCGATGTGGTCAGGCCGTAGCAGTTCAGCGGTCATCCGCCGCCGCCGCCGGCGGCACCGCCGCCGCCGCCGGCACCGGCACCGCCGCCGGATTCCCACCAGTTGTACACACCGGCATAGGCACTCGTCGGGCACAGATTCTCAGCTGCGGCGAGAACGAATTGAGCCGCTTGTTTGAGGGTCAGTGTCGGATAGCGCTTCTGCAGGTCCTTGGCCGCCTGGACACCGTCCATGCCGCCATTCCAGAGTTCCCCGCACACCCGGTAACCGTTGTTCAACAGCGCCGGTTCCAGCCCGGTGACGCCGGCCGCTTGCACGGCGGCCAGGAAGTCCTGGACCGGGTGATGCTTCTGCAGGGCGGTCAGCCACAGCTGCTGCACCTCGGCGATTTCGGGCGATTGGGGCGCGACGGTGGCCGGAATCGCCGTCGATGGCGGTGACTGCGGTGAGAGCACGGGCACCGGCGCGCTGATCGGCGGTTGCGGGTCCCGGCCGGGGTGCGGGCTGACCGCGGCCCAGCGGATCGGGACGTAGAGGGCGACGCCGAGCAAGATCGGCACCGAGATCGCGATCGCCGCGTGGACCCCTGCCCGGGAACCTCTGATCACCGCACCGACCTGTGCGGCGGCCACGGATGCCATGGCGCACAGCACCACAGCGGAGATGGCGACCAGCCACAAGCCCCAACCGACGTGGAGGCCGACCAGTCGGTCGGCGGCCGATGTCACGTTGACGATGTTGACCATCGCGATGAGCAGACACACCAGCCCTGCGCCCGGGGCGAGCCACGCCAGTGCGAGCAGCCACCGCGTGCCCGACCCGATCCGCACGCGGTGCAGCAGGATGAACAACGCGGCGCCGGCAACGGCCGCGAGGGCGAAGGTGGTTTGTCCCTGCCACCAGATGCCGGCTGGGGCACCGTTCGCAGCGATCCAGGCGCGGCTCGCCCAGGGGCCCGCGCTGCCGACCACGATGCCCACGCTCGCGGCGATCGCCGCGATCACATTCGGCAGGTAGCACGGTGCGGACCCGCGCGGGCTGCTGCCCGACGGCGACCCGTCGCGTTCGCGGTCTTGTGGATCAGGCATGTGCGGTCCTCGCCACGGTCTGGGGGTTGGCATCCATGCTTCCGTGGCGGGGCGGCGATCGCGAGGGCCGAAAGTCCCGGTGGAAGCCCTCAACCCCTGGTCATACATCTGCACGCATCTGTATGGTGCTAACGACCCTGCGACACGACGGGAGACATGCGGTGGCGGATCGGTTGGCGGGAAAGGTCGCGCTCGTCAGCGGCGGCGCGCGGGGGATGGGGGCCTCGCACGTGCGCATGCTGGTCGGTGAGGGCGCCAAGGTGGTCTTCGGCGACATCCTCGACGACGAGGGCAAGGCGGTGGCCGCCGAAGTCGGTGACGCCGCCCGCTATGTGCACCTGGACGTCACCAAACCCGAGCAGTGGGAGGCGGCGGTCGCCACCACGCTGGCCGAGTTCGGCGGTGTCGACGTGCTGGTGAACAACGCCGGCATCATCAACATCGGCACGCTGGAGGACTATGAGCTCTCCGAGTGGCAGCGGATCCTCGACATCAACCTGACCGGGGTCTTCCTCGGCATCCGCGCCGTGGTCAAACCCATGAAGGAAGCGGGACGCGGCTCGATTATCAACATCTCCTCCATCGAGGGGATGGCCGGCACTATCGCCTGCCACGGTTACACCGCAACCAAATTCGCCGTCCGCGGGCTGACCAAATCGGCGGCACTGGAGCTGGGCCCGAGCGGGATCCGGGTGAACTCGATCCATCCCGGGCTCATCAAGACGCCCATGACCGAGTGGGTTCCCGACGATCTCTTCCAGACCGCGCTGGGGCGCGCCGCCGACCCCAGAGAGGTTTCCCACCTGGTGGTCTATCTCGCCAGCGACGAGTCCAGCTATTCGACCGGCTCGGAGTTCGTCGTGGACGGCGGCACCACGGCAGGCTTGGGCCACAAGGACTTCTCCGCGGCCGACATCGGCGAGCAACCGGAGTGGGTGACGTAGTCTCGCGTCAGCGCAGGGTCGAAGCGAACTCGGGCTGCTCGGCCGGGACCGGCTTGGGCCACGGTGACGGCTTGGGCCGCTGCCGGACCCGCTGCGGCCACCAGAACCACTTGCCCAGCAGCGCGGCGATCGCCGGGGTCATCAGCGAGCGGACGATCAGCGTGTCGAAGAGCAGGCCGAGGCCGATGGTGGTGCCGACCTGGCCGATCACGGTCAGCTCGCTGACCGCCATCGTCATCATCGTGAAGGCGAACACCAGCCCCGCCGAGGTGACGACCGAGCCGGTGCCGCCCATCGACCGGATGATGCCGGTGTTCAAACCGGCGTAGATCTCCTCCTTGAACCGCGCCACCAACAGCAGGTTGTAGTCGGCGCCGACGGCCAGCAGGATGATGACCGACATCGCGAGCACCATCCAGTGCAGTTCGATGCCGATGAGGTGCTGCCAGATCAGCATCGAGAGCCCGAAGGACGCGCCCAGCGACAGCAGGACGGTGCCCACGATGACCGCCGAGGCCACGACCCCGCGTGTGATGATCAGCATGATGATGAAAATCAGGCACAGCGAGGCGATTCCGGCGATCAACAGGTCGTAGGTGTTGCCGTCCCTGAGGTCCTTGTACATTGCCGCGGTCCCGCCGAGATAGATCTTCGAGCCCTCCAGCGGCGTGCCTTTGACAGCCTCGTAGGCGGCCTTCTTGATCGCGGCGATGTGCGCGATGCCCTCGGCCGACATCGGATCGCCGTCATGGCTGATGATGAAGCGCACGGCATGGCCATCGGGGGAGATGAAGTTCTTCATGCCCTTCTTGAACTCGGCATTGTTGAACGTCTCCGGCGGCAGATAGAACGAGTCGTCGTTCTTGGACGCGTCGAACGCCTTGCCCATCGCGCTGGCGTTCTTCTGCGCCTCGTTCTGCTGATCCTGCAACCCTTTCTGCGTCGAATACATGGTAAGCATCGTCGTCTTCATGGCCTTCATGTTCTCGATCATCCCGGGCATCAGCGCCACCATCTGGGGCATCAGGGCGTCGAGGCGATCCATGACGGGCAGCAGGCTCTGGATGTCGTCGGTCATCGTGTCGATGCCGTCGAGGGCGTCGAACACGGACCGCAGCGAATAGCACACCGGGATGTCGTAGCAGTGCTTCTCCCAATAGAAGTAGCTGCGGATGGGCCGGAAGAAGTCCTCGAAATCGGCCATGTTGTCCCGCAATTGGGCAACGTCCATGGTCATATCGTGCATCTTTTTGACCATGACGTGCATGTTGTCGGCCATCTGCGTGGTGATGCTCTGCATCTTGGTCATGTCGTTGATGGTCGTCTGCATCATGTCGGCCTGGTGGA
>NZ_JBYCLG010000171.1:0-10494 GCF_057473785.1 Mycobacterium sp. TH-M103 | reverse complement strand
TGAGCCCGGAGACGCAGCGCGCGGTGGCGCCGGCCAAGCAGTGGGGCGTCTTCGTCCTGCTGTTCCTGATCCTGGCGCCGGCACTGAATCGCTGGCTCTTCGGCATCGTGTACGTGCTGTTCGACTTTTCCGGGGTGCCCCACGTGCTGGTGGGGTGGGGCAACTCGCTGACCCGGTTCTGGAGCGCCTGGTTCTGACGCCCCCGGCTAAAGCCCGAGCGCCTGGCGGGCCGCGGGATCGCAGTCGTCGAGCAGGTCCACGCAGCGGGCGTACTCGTCGGTCTCGCCGATGGCGTCGGCGGCGCGCGCCAGCGCCGCCACGCACCGCAGGAAGCCGCGATTGGGCTCGTGGGAGTACGGCACCGGGCCGAAACCCTTCCAGCCGTTGCGGCGCAGTGCGTCGAGGCCCCGGTGGTAGCCGGTGCGGGCGTAGGCATACGCAGTGACGGCCTTGTCCTCGGCCAGCGCCTCCTCGGCCAGCGTCGCCCACGCCACCGACGCCGTCGGATGGGCGGCGGCGACGATGCTCGGGTTCTCCTTGGCGAGCAGTTCGGCTTCGGCTTCAACGTCCCCCGGCAGCAGGATCGGATCAGGTCCCAGGAGATCACCCATCGACGTCATGGACCCCATTGTGCCGTTTCCCGTTTGCGCGTCACGGCGCGCCTCGGCCGCGAGCCCAACCGGGTGGCGGGTCGCTAAGCTCCCGACTATCCACTCGTAGGAGGACAGCAGCGCTCATGGTCAATCCGCCCGAGCCCGACCGCGAGCACCCGGTGGAACCCGGCGACGAAGCAACCGAGAGCTACCCGGTGGTGCCCGACGATCCGGAGACCGAGACCGTCGTCATGAACAAGTCCGAGCGGGGCGAGGCCCCCGAGGCCGATTCCGACAACCAGGAGCGCGAACGCCGCTTCACCGCGCCCGGATTCGACGCCAAAGAGACCACCGTCATGCCCACCGCCCCCGAACCCGCCACGGAGGTTTTCGCCTCGCCGCCCGGGAACCCGGCTGGGCACGCGGGGCAGCAGCAACCGAAAGCCGCTGTGCCACAATCGATTCCACCCCGGCTCGGGGCGAAGCTGCGGACGTCCCCGAACGTCAACTGGGGTTGGGTGCTGGCGCTGGTGGTGCTGATCCTGGCCCTGGCGGCGATCGCGATCCTGGGCACCGTGCTGCTGACCCGCGGCAAACACTCCAAAGCCTCGCAGGAGGACCGGGTCCGGCACACCATCCAGGTTTTCGACGCCGCGGTGCAAAGGGGGGATCTGACAACGCTGCGGACCCTCACGTGCGGGACCACGCGCGACGGCTACGTCGACTTCGACGAGCACGAGTGGGCGGAGACCTACCGCCGCGTCTCGGCCGCCCGGCAATATCCCGTCATCGCCAGCATCGACCAGGTCGTCGTCAACGGCCCGCACGCCGAGGCCAACGTCACCACGTTCATGGCCTACGACCCCCAGCTCCGCTCGACGCGCAGCCTGGACCTGCAGTACCGCGACGACCAGTGGAAGGTCTGCCAGTCCGCCGGCGGCTAGCCCGGTGACCCGGCACTTCCCCGACTTCACGGCCCCCGCGGGACGGCGCCGGTATGTTGAGAAATCGTGAGCACAGCGGTGACGGCCCTGCCCGACATCCTCGACCCGATGTACTGGCTGGGCGCCGGGGGCGTTTTCGGCTCGGCCGTACTGCCCGGGATCCTGGTCATCGTCTTCATCGAGACCGGTCTGCTGTTCCCGCTGCTGCCCGGCGAGTCGCTGCTGTTCACCGGCGGGCTGCTGTGCGCGCACCCCCACCCGCCGACGGACATCTGGGTGCTGGCGCCGTGCGTCGCCCTCGTCGCCGTGCTCGGCGACCAGACCGGGTACTTCATCGGGCGCCGCATCGGTCCGGCGCTGTTCAAGAAGGAAGACTCCCGGTTCTTCAAGAGGCACTACGTGACCGAGTCGCATGCCTTCTTCGAGAAGTACGGCCCCTGGGCGGTCATCCTGGCGCGGTTCGCGCCGTTCGTGCGGACGTTCGTCCCGGTGATCGCCGGGGTGTCCTACATGCGCTACCCGGTGTACCTGGCGTTCGACATCGTCGGCGGCATCGCCTGGGGTGGTGGGGTGACGCTGGCGGGCTACTTCCTGGGCAGCGCGCCGTTCGTGCACCAGAACCTCGAGAAGATCATCCTGGGCATCCTGGTCGTCTCGCTGCTGCCGGCGTTCATCGCCGCCTGGCGCGGGTACCGGGGACGGCAGCGCGGCGCGCCCGAGGAGCGCAAGCAGATCACGATCCCCGACCGGTGACGCTGCAGGCGGCCTCCATCAGCAGCCATCCCGACAGCTGCACCGACAGGTCCCGTTCGGCGACCCCCGACCCGCTCACGGCGCCGTCGACGAACCGCGCCTGCGCCCCGGCCCCCGGCCCCGCGGTGGGGATCTCGGCGTCGCGGTCCCAGGACGGGCCGAACAGCGGCAGCCCCTCCACCGTCTGCCGGTAGTCCCACGCCGACTTCGCGCTGGCCAGCACGATCGTGCGGGCGGTGTCGCGGGCCGCGGCGTCGGCGGCCCCCTCGCCCGGCAGCGCGGTGGCCACCAGCGCGAGGTAGCGGGCGGTGATGCCGGCGAACAGGCCGCCGTCCCCGCCGCCGGAGCCCCGCAGCACCCCCGACGGCGCCATCTGCTCCCCGACCGCGGCGACCAGGCGATGCACCCGCGGCGCGTGCCGGTCGTCGTGGGTGCGCGCGGCGAGTTCGGTTTCCAGCCCGAGCACCACGCCCTGGCAGTAGGTGTACTGCGCGCGGACCAGCGAGCCGCCCTTGATGCCGTCGAACACCAGGTGGGTCTCGGGGTCGATCAGGGTTTCCTCGATCCAGTCGGCCATCTGCTGGGCCCGCCGCAGCCGGTCCGAGTAGCGGGCGAGGAAGATCGCGGCCGGGCCGTTGGCCGGGGCGTTGAAGAACTGGTCCTGCTTGCGCCACGGGATGCCGCCGCCGTCCTCGGGCACCCAGGCCTTGACGAACTGGTCGGCGAGCTTGGGCAGCGCGCGCCGGCGCTGCACGCCGGCGATCCGGGCGGCGCGTTCCAGGGCCAGCGCCAGCCACGCCATGTCGTCGTAGTAGCTGTTGGTCCACGAGAAGTTGTTGCGCAGCCGGTGACTTCGGACCTGCCGGTTGATCCTGGTGCGCCGGTGCGGCTGCGGGTCGCGCAGCTGCGCGTCGAGGAGGCATTCCAGCAGATGCGCCTGCCACCAGTAGTGCCAGCTGCCGAACAGCCGGTCGCGCCGCGTCGGCGGCCACGCCACCACCCCCAGCTGGGTGCCCGGCAGCGCCCACAGCCGCTTCAGGTGTCGTTGCACCACAGCGGCTTCGCAGCTGGCCGCCCGGTTGGCCCATAGCTGATCCATAACCGTCGATCCTGCCTCATCGCCCGGGCGTGACCTACTGTTCTCCAGGTGAGCTACCGGCAAACCGTCTCGGGGACCAGCTACACCTTCGACGGGCTGGTCGACGTGCTGGCCAAGGCGACGCCCCCGCGTTCCGGCGACCAGCTCGCCGGGTGCGCCGCCGGCTCCGACGCCGAACGCGCCGCGGCCGCGTGGGTGCTCGCCGACATCCCGCTGGCGTCGTTTTTGTCCGACGTGGTCGTGCCGTACGAAACCGACGAAGTGACCCGGCTCATCATCGACGGCCACGACCGCGAGGCCTTCGCCCCGGTCGCCCACCTGACCGTCGGCGGTTTCCGGGATTGGCTGCTGGACAACGCCTCCCGCACCGATGCGGCGGTGCGGCTTGCGGCCCTCGCCCCCGGGCTCACCCCGGAAATGGTTGCCGCGGTGTCGAAGATCATGCGCAACCAGGACCTGATCCTGGTGGCCGCCGCCGCGACCAACACCGCGGCCTTCCGGACCACCATCGGCCTGCCGGGCACGCTCGCGACCCGGCTGCAACCCAACCACCCCACCGACGACCCCCGCGGGATCGCCGCCGCGCTGCTCGACGGCCTGCTGCTGGGCTGCGGTGACGCGGTGATCGGCGTCAACCCCGCGACCGACTCGCCGGCCGCCGCGTCGGACCTGCTGCACCTGCTCGACGACATCCGCCGGCGGTTCGCCATTCCCATGCAGTCGTGCGTGCTGTGCCACGTGACGACCACCATGGAACTCATCGACCGCGGCGCGCCGGTCGACCTCGTCTTCCAATCGATCGCGGGCACCGAGGGGGCCAACTCGGCGTTCGGTACCTCCCTGGCGATGCTGAGGCAGGCCGACGAGGCGGCCCGCTCGCTGCACCGCGGCACGGTCGGCGGCAACGTCATGTACCTGGAGACCGGGCAGGGTTCGGCCCTGTCGGCCGGGGCCCATCTCGGCGTCGGCGGCAAACCGGTCGACCAGCAGACGCTCGAGGCGCGGTCCTACGCGGTGGCCCGGGCGCTGCGGCCGCTGCTGGTCGACAGCGTGGTCGGGTTCATCGGGCCGGAGTACCTCTACGACGGCAAGCAGATCATCCGCGCCGGCCTCGAGGACAACTTCTGCGGGAAGTTGCTCGGCCTGCCGATGGGCGTCGACGTCTGCTACACCAACCACGCCGAGGCCGACCAGGACGACATGGACACGCTGCTGACCCTGCTGGGCGTGGCGGGCACCGCGTTCGTCATCGCCGTTCCCGGCGCCGACGACATCATGCTCGGCTACCAGAGCCTGTCGTTCCACGACGCGCTGTACGTGCGGCAGGCGCTGGGGTTGCGCCCGGCGCCCGAGTTCGAGGCCTGGCTGGCGGGCCTGGGCATGGCCGACGCGCAGGGCCGGATCCTGCCCGTCGACCTCGCGACGTCGCCGCTGCGGCAACTGGCGGCGGGCTGATGGACGCTGCCGACGTGTGGGCGCCGCTGCGGGCCACCACGCAGGCGCGCATCGGGCTCGGGCGGGCGGGCAACTCGCTGCCCACCCGGCGCGTGCTGGAGTTCCGGGCCGCGCACGCCGCGGCGCGCGACGCCGTGCACGACCCGCTCGACGTCGACGACCTCGTCGCGCGGCTCCGCGGTGTCGGCGTCGCCGAGCCGCTGCGGGTGCGCAGCAGGGCGGCCTCGCGCGGGGAGTACCTGCGCCGGCCCGACCTGGGCCGCAGCCCGTGCGACCTGTCGGGTCTGCCGGAGACTGGGGCGGACATCGGTGTCGTGCTCGCCGACGGGCTCTCGCCGCGCGCCCTGACCGACCACGCCGCGGGCACCCTCGCGGCGCTGCTGCGCGAATTCGGCGGCCGCTACCGCATCGCCCCGCCGGTCCTCGCCACCCAGGCCCGCGTGGCGCTCGGCGACCACATCGGTCAGGCGCTCGGCGTCGCAACGGTTCTCGTGCTCATCGGCGAGCGTCCGGGGCTCTCGGTCGCCGACAGCCTGGGCATCTACCTGACGCAGCACCCGGCGCCCGGGCTCACCGACGCGGACCGCAACTGCATCTCCAACATCCACCCGCCCGACGGCCTCGACTATGCGACCGCCGCGGCGATCACAGCCGCGCTGGTCGCCGGGGCCCGCGAACTCGGCCGCTCGGGTGTGGGCCTCAAAGACACAACGCGAGCAGCAACTGGCGCAGCCCGGTCAGTGAGTGCGCCGGCAGAAACAGGTCGCAGTACGGCAGCGCGGCCGCCATCGAACCGGTCACCGGCTCGAAACCCGGCTGGGCCGCACGCGGATTGAGCCAGGCCACCACGGCGGCGCGGCGACGCAGCCGGGCCATGGCGCGCGCCAGCACGTCGGGGGGATCGCCGTCCCAGCCGTCGGAGGCGACGATCACCACCGCCCCGCGCAGCGCGTTGCCGTGCGGCGGGGACAGCAGGGCGGCCAGGCTGCGGCCGACGGAGGTGCCGCCGTAGCGGTCGGTGACCGTCGCCTCGGCGCGCTGCAGGGCCACCTCGGCCGAGCGGTGCGACAGCACCGCGGTGAGCCGGGTCAGCGACGTCGAGAACGCGAACACCTCCGGGCGGATCCCGGCCCGGCGCACGCCGCGCCCCTTCGTCAGGGCCCGCATCAGGTGCAGATACATCGCCGCGTAGGGCCGCATGGAGCGGCTCACGTCGCAGACCAGGACGACCCGGCGGGGCCTGCGCCGCGGCCGGGTGCGCGCCAGGGCGATCGCCTCGAAGCCGGTCTTGCGCGAGGCGTTCATCGTGGCGCGCAAATCGATGCGCTTGCCGGCGGCGCTGGGCTCGAACCGCATGCTGCGCCGCCGCGGCCAGCGCACGACGGTCTCCTCGAGCCAGTCCCCCAGCAACCGCAGGTCGCGGGCGTCGAAGCGGTCGAACGGTTCGTCGGCGCGTGCGGCGATGCGGCTGGGCAGCACCTCGGGGACCGGGACGCGCGCGGCTCCCGGGTCGTCGTCGTCGTGCCCGGCGGCGGCCCGCGTCGCCCAGGGCAGGCCCCCGGGCAGCCCGGATTGGGCTTCGGCGCCCCGCACCGGGCCGGGGGCGCGGTTGGAGAGTTGTTGCGCCGCGACCAAACTCGTGGAACGCTCGGCTTCGCCGGCGCCGAACACCGCCGCGAACACCGCGTCGAAGGCGCCCAGGTCGTCGGCCCGGTCGACCAGCGTCAGCCGGGCCGCCCAATACAGCGCAGACCCGGTGCGGGTCCCCAGCAGCCGCAGCGCCTGCACGAAACCCGCCGGCCCGTCGGCCGACACGTGCACCCCGGCACCGCGCAGCCGCGCCACCAGGGCGGCCGCGAAGGCCGCCAGGTCGACGCCCCGCAACAGCGCCGGGCCGCTCATGGGGGACGTCAACGCCTCCGGCGCATGACCCAGATCAGCACCAGCACGGCCAACACCGCCAGGGCCAGTGCACCGTACTTCTTGAGCTGGTCGCCGCCGGCCAGCTCGAGCAGGTCGATGGGTTCGGGCTCGGGGGCGGGCCCGGCGGGGTGGTGCGCGGGCGCCGGCGCGGCCGAACCGTTGCTCGGCGGCATCGCCGGCGCGTTCTCGGCGGCCAGCTTGGCCTCCAGCGACTCCACGAACTGGCCCAGCAACTTCTCCGAGACCTGTTGCAGCATCCCACTGCCGAACTGCGCCAGCTTGCCGACGATCTTGAGGTCGGTGTCCACGGTGACGCTGGTGCGGTCGCCCTCCTCGTGCAGCTGGGCGGTGACCGTGGCGGCCGCGTTGCCGGTGCCGCGCATCTCCTTGCCCTTGGCGTCGATGACCGCGCGGTACTGGCCGCGGTCCTGCTCCACGAAGTGCACCTTGCCGCTGAATTCGCTGGTGACGGGGCCGACCTTGATCTTGACCTTGCCGGCGTAGTCCTCGCCCTCGTGGCCGGTCAGCGCGGCCCCCGGCATCAGCGGGATCACCTGCTCCAGGTCGCACAGCACGTCCCACGCCTTGTCGATGGGCGCACTGACGGTGAACTGGTTGGCGATCTTCATGCTGCGGGTCCTCTCAGGTAAGGCTGCACTCGGTGAAGGCTACGTACGCGTCGCGAATCAGCGTACGGTCGTCCGGCGTCTTGGCCAGCGCCCCCAGGGTCATCTGCGCGGCCGGGTCGACCAGCTGGGCGACTCTCAGCGAAACCAGCGCGGCCACCCAGTCGATGGTCTCGGCAACTCCGGGCGGCTTGTCCAGGTCGAGTTCGCGTGCGGCACGGACGAACTGGGCGGCACGTTCGATCAGTGCGGCGGTGGCCCCGGGCACCGTGCGCCGCACGACGGCGGCGGCACGGGCCGGCTCCGGGTAGTCGATCCAGTGGTAGAGGCAGCGGCGGCGCAGCGCGTCGTGCAGGTCGCGGCTGCGGTTGGAGGTGAGCACCGCGATCGGCGGGCGCTCGGCGACGAAGGTGCCCAGCTCGGGCACCGTCACCGCGGACTCGCCGAGGAACTCCAGCAGCAGCGCCTCGAATTCGTCGTCGGCGCGGTCGATCTCGTCGATCAGCAGCACAGGCGGGCGGGGGCCGCGGTGCCGCACGCAGCGCAGGATGGGCCGGTCCACCAGGTAGGCCTCGGTATAGAGATCCCGTTCGTCGATCCCGGTACCGCTCGCCTCGGCCAGCCGGATGGACAGCAGCTGGCGCTGGTAGTTCCAGTCGTAGAGGGCCTCGTTCGCCGTCAGGCCCTCGTAGCACTGCAGCCGGACCAGCGGGGTGTCCAGCACCGCGGCAAGGGTTTTCGCGGCGGTGGTCTTGCCGACGCCGGGCTCGCCCTCGAGCAGCAGCGGCCGGCCCAGCGTGACCGCGAGGTAGATCGCCGACGCGGTCCCGGTGTCGAGCAGGTAGTCCCGCGCGTCGAACCGGTCGATGACGTCGGCCGGGCTCTCGAAGATCGCCCTCATGCGCCGGCTCGGCCCGCGGCGAACGCCGCCCGGCATCCTGGGCCGCAGAACCAGTAGTCCACCCCGGCCACCTGCAGGTGCTCGGCGGCGGGCGCGGCCGAAACCGTCATGCCGCAGACCGGGTCGATCGCCCCGGGCGCGGTGCGCACCGCCGCGGGCGGCAGGCCCGGGCCGCCGGCGCCGCGGATGGCGGCGACGAGTTCGGCCGCGATCGACACCGCGATCTCGGCGGGCGTCTTGGCGCCGATCGGCAGACCGACCGGGGTGTGCACGCGGGCCCGCTCGTCCCCGGAGAGGGAGAGCGAGTCGAGGATCGAGGCGCCGCGCACCCTGCTGGCCACCAGACCGATGTAACCGATGCCGTGATCCAGTGCGGCGCGGATGATCCCGGCCTCGGGGCCACCGTGGCTGGCGATCACGACGGCGGTCGGCAGGGCCGTGACATCGACCGGGTCGGCGTCGGCGCGCGCGTCGTACCCCAGCACCGCGCACACCCGGACCAGCGCTTCGGCGATCGGCGTGGCGCCGTGGACCCGGATCAGCGGGGGCGGCAGCTGCGGGGTCAGGAAGATTTCCAGCGATCCGCCGGACAGGCACGGGTTGACCACCACGCAGGCGCCGGGCGCCTCGGGGAAGTGCACGTCGCCGTCGGGAAGCACTCGCAGCAGCACGCTTTCGTTCGTCTGCAGCGCGCCCAGCGCCGCCTTGCGGACCGAGTTCTGCGCGCACTGGCCGCCGACGAAACCCTCGATCGTGCCGTCCGCGAGCAGGATCGCCTCGTCGCCCGGGTAGACCGAGGTGGGCGGCTGGGCCCGCACCACCGTCGCGTGCACGAACGGTGTCCGTGCCGCCAACAGCTGCTGGGCGCGCTCGCCGATGATGGACATCAGATGGGGGGCCTCGCTCTGCCCTGCATGGCCTCCCACACCCGCGACGGCGTCAGCGGCATGTCGGCGTGGCGAACGCCGAACGGCGCCAGCGCATCGACCACCGCGTTGACCACCGCGGGCGGGGAGCCGACGGTGGCCGACTCGCCGATCCCCTTGGCGCCGATCGGGTGGTGCGGCGACGGCGTCACGGTGTGCCCGGTTTCGAGATGCGGCACCTCCATGGCGGTCGGGATCAGGTAGTCCATCAGCGAGCCGCCCAGGCAGTTGCCGTCGTCGTCGAAGGCGATCCACTCCATCAGCGCCATCCCGATGCCGTCGACGACGCCGCCGTGCACCTGCCCCTCGATGATCATCGGGTTGATCCGGGTCCCGCAGTCGTCGACCGCCAGGAAGCGCCGCACCTTGACCACCGCGGTGCCCGGATCGATGTCGACTACGCAGAAGTACGCGCCATAGGGGTAGGTGAGATTCGAAGGGTTGTAGCACACTTCGGCGTCCAGTCCGCCCTCGAGACCCTCGGGCAGGTCGCCGGCCCCGTGCGCGCGCATCGCGATGTCGGCGATCGTCACCGACGCCGACGGGTCGCCCTTGACTCTGAACGTGCCCTTCTCCCACTCCAGGTCGGCGACCGACACCTCGAGCATGCCCGAGGCGATGATCTTGGCCTTGTCGCGGATCTTGCGGGCCACCATCGCCGCGGCCGCACCCGAGACGGGCGTCGAGCGGCTGCCGTAGGTGCCCAGGCCGAACGGCGTCTGGTCGGTGTCGCCGTGCACGACGTCGATGTCGTCGGGCGGAATGCCCAGTTCCTCCGCGACGATCTGGGCGAACGTCGTCTCGTGGCCCTGGCCCTGGGTCTGGACCGACAGGCGCACAACGGCTTTGCCCGTCGGGTGCACCCGCAGCTCGCAGCCGTCGGCCATGCCCAGGCCCAGGATGTCCATGTCCTTGCGTGGGCCGGCCCCGACCGCCTCGGTGAAGAACGACATCCCGATGCCCATCAGCTCGCCGTTTTGCCGCCTGCGCCTCTGTTCATCGCGTAACGCCTCATATCCGACCATGTCCATGGCCTTGCGCAGGGTGGTCTCGTAGTCGCCGGAGTCGTACACCCAGCCGGTCTTGGTGGTGTAGGGAAACTGCTCGGGGCGCAACAGGTTTCGCAGCCGCAGCTCGGCGGGGTCCAGCTTGAGCTCGTAGGCCAGGCAGTCCACCAGCCGCTCCACCAGGTACACCGCCTCGGTGATCCGGAAGGAGCACGCGTAGGCCACCCCGCCGGGCGCCTTGTTGGTGTACACCCCGGTCACCCGCGA
>NZ_JBYCLG010000170.1:0-3411 GCF_057473785.1 Mycobacterium sp. TH-M103 | reverse complement strand
ATCTCGACGCCCATCGTCTCGGTGATGGCGAAGTGCCGGTCGTAGCCGGGGACGGGGCAGAGGAACTTGACGGCCGGTTCGTCCTTCCAGGGCCGCTGGGAGTCCACGCCGCCGTACAGCATCGAGAAGGCGACGATGTCGTGCATCAGCTCCAGGCTGGAGTTGTTCCCCGCGATCAGATTGGGCACTCCGATGCCCAGCAGCTCGGCGAAGATGGCCCGCAGCCCGGGCAGGCCGTGCAGGCCGCCGTAGTTGCGGGTGTCGGTGCCCTCGGGGTCGCGGAATTCGTCCCCGGGCAGGCTCAGCAGCCGGTTGGACAGGTCGAGCTGCTCCGGCGCGGGCTTGCCGCGGGTCAGGTCCAACGACAGCTTCTTGGACTGCAGCTGCGCATACTCCTGCTGGTGGCGTGCGTGCAGCGCGGTCAGCTCGTCAGGGCTGAGTAAGTCGAACGACACCGATGAGCCTTTCGTCGATCTGGTGCGGCGCCCCGAACATGGGGGACCCCGCGCACCCGACAGAGCCCATTGACCCTTGCTGCCTTCCGGCCCTGGGGGAGTTCACAGGATAGACGCCGCGCGGGGTCCTTCGGCGAGTGTAGTACCCGCGTCGGGGCGCCACGCACAAGCCGCAGGTCCCACCGCTGGACTCAGCAGTTACCATGGCCCACGGAGGATTCGCCTAGTGGCCTATGGCGCTCGCCTGGAACGCGGGTTGGGTTAACAGCCCTCGCGGGTTCAAATCCCGCATCCTCCGCCATTCGGAGCGCACCTTGAGCAAGGCGCGGACGAACACGACGTGGGTTCTGGTCGCCCCTGGACTGGCGTGAACTCACCAGCCTGAGGAGGCGTATGGGCCGGAAGTGGTTCGTGCTGTGGCACGCGTTGTCCGCGATTGCCGCCGGTGTCCTCTATTTCTACTGCGTCTTGCCGCGCTGGTACGAGCTGATGGGTGAGATGCCGCGGGCGCTGGGGATGGCCGGCCGAATCGCGTCGGGCGCGCTGATCGGCCTGGCCGCGCTCCCGGTGGTGTTCGTCCTGTTGCGCTCCCGCAGGCCGGAGCTGGGCACCCCGCAGCTCGCCCTGCGCATCAGGATGTGGTCGATCGTGGCGCACGTCCTGGCCGGGGTGCTGATCGTCGGGACCGCCATCAGCGAGATCTGGCTCAGCCTGGATACGGCCGGGCGGTATCTGTTCGGGATCTACGGCGCCGCCGCCGCGATCGCGCTGCTCGGCGTCTTCGCGTTCTACCTGGCTTTCGTGGCCGAGCTGCCGCCGCCTCCGCCGAAACCGATCAAGGCACGCAAGCCCAAGAAGCGCCGCCTCCGGCGCGCGAAGGGCGACGAGCAAGGAGCCGAGGCCCCGGACACCGAAGAGACCGAAGAGACCGAAGAGGAAGAAGCCGCGGAGGAGACCGCGGGAACCGAGGAGGTCGAGGCCGCCGAGACGCAGCAGGCCCCGACCGCCGAAGCGGCCGAGCAGCCCGACGACGCCCCGGGCGGGTTGCGCAACCGCCGGCCGACCGGGAAGGGCTCGCACCGGATGCGGCGCAGGGGCAGCCGCGGCGGCGTCGCGGTCGACGACGAATAGACGAATAGCGGGCGGCCTCAGCCGCGGTGCCGCATGCGCTCCACGTACTCGGCGAGGCGCTGCTGAGTCGCGGCCGAACCCCACATCCGGCGCACCTCGTCGTCGACGCCGGCGGACTCGCGAATGCGCGCCATGGTCGGGGCGTGCAGCCGGCCCTTGGTGTGGCGATAGGCGTCCGCCGGGATGCCGCCGAGTTCCGTCGCCTCCCCCACCGCCATCGCCATGAGATCGCCATCGACGACCCGGTGGGCGAGCCCGGCGGCGATCGTCTCGGCCCCGCGGTAGGTGCGACCGCCGAGCAGCACCACGTCCGCGTGGTCACCGCACGCGTAGCGCATGACCTCGAGCGCGGCGACCGGGAACGGCACCCCGACGTGCACCTCGGTCACCCCGATCTGTGCCTCCGGGATGATCAGGCGCCGGTCGCACGCGCAGGCCAGCACGCACCCGCCCGCGATGGCCGCACCGTTGACCGCGGCCACCGTCGGCCCCGGATAGGTGAAAAGCGCCTCGAACGCCTCCGACAGGGCGGGGACCAGCCGATCGGTGTAGCCGGCGCCTTCCGCCACCACGCGCTTGAGGTCGACTCCGGCGCTGAAGGCCCGGCCCGCACCGGTGACGACGAGCGCACCGGCGTCGTCCGACCGCGCCAGGTCGTTGACCGCGAGGGCCACCTCTTCCAACAGGTCGACGTCGAGGGCGTTGACGCTTCCCGACGACAGGGTCAGCACCCGCACCGATTCCACGGCATGAATCTCGATCACGTCGTCCACTCAAGCACGGGGCGGATCGGCGAGCACGACCGGAATGTCGGTGTTCTCGTCGGTGTGGTAGCTGGCGCACACGCGGTGGTAGCCATCGGCGATCTGCAACGCGACACCGCTGGACAGGTCGCCGCGCACCAGGAGGATCGGCGAGAGGGGCTGGCCCTTCTTGATCTTGGCCAGGTCCGCCGCGACGTGGGGGTTGTCGACGGGCAGCAGGCGCAGCCGCGCCGCCCGCAGGATGTCCTTGGCCTTCTTGCGCACCACGTTGCCGGCCTTGAGCCGCTCCGTCAGCTGCGTGACGGTCTGCGGGTCCACGAGCAGCGCGAGGTAGTCGGCCGCGGCCGGAAAGTCGTGGGCCTCGGGCCTTTCCAGCCATTTCACACCGGGCATCGGATGTCCTCCTTCGTACGGTCGCCGGATTCACTATCGCCCGCGAGCAGGCGATTCCCTATGCTGAGCGAGTGCCAAACACCTATCGCATCGTTCAATGGAACACCGGAAACGTCGGCAAGAGCTCGCTGAAGTCGATCGTGACCAATCCCCTGCTGGACCTGGTCGGCTGCTATGCGTGGTCCCCCGAGAAGGTCGGCCGCGACGCCGGCGAGCTGGTCGGCATCGAGCCGCTGGGCGTGGCCGCCACCAACGACGTGGACGCGCTGCTCGCACTGAAACCCGACTGCGTCGTCTACAACCCCATGTGGATCGACGTCGACGAACTGGTACGCATCCTGTCCGCGGGCGTCAACGTGGTGACGACGGCGTCGTTCATCACCGGCGGCAACCTCGGCGAAGGTCGCGACCGGATCCTGGCGGCCTGCCGGACGGGCGGCGCGACGATCTTCGGGTCCGGCGTCAGCCCCGGTTTCGCCGAGCTGCTGGCCATCGTGTCGGCGATGGTGTGCAACCGGGTCGACAAGGTCACCGTCAACGAGGCCGCCGACACCACGTTCTACGACTCCCCCGAGACCGAGAAGCCGGTCGGCTTCGGCCAGCCGATCGACCACCCGGACCTGCCGGCGATGGCCGCGAAGGGGACGGCCATCTTCGGCGAGGCCGTC
>NZ_JBYCLG010000169.1:0-10258 GCF_057473785.1 Mycobacterium sp. TH-M103 | reverse complement strand
GAAGAACCGTTCGTCGCGCACCGAGTACCACCCCGAGTAGTTGTCGAGGTAGATGTCGCCGGCCGCCGACATGCGCCGCCAGATCTCCTGGGAGGCCCGGTAGTGGTCGGGATCGGTGGTGCGGATGAACCGGTCGAAGGAGATGTTCAGCGCCTCCTGGACGCGCTGGAACACATCCGAGTTGCGCCGGGCCAGCCGTGCGGTGGGTACGCCGGCGGCCGCGGCGGCCTGTGCCACCTTCAGGCCGTGTTCGTCGGTCCCGGTCAGGAAGCGCACGTCGAAGCCGTCGAGCCGCTTGAACCGGGCGATCGCGTCCGTGGCGATGTACTCGTACGCGTGCCCGACGTGCGGAGCCGCGTTCGGATACGCGATGGCAGTCGTGACGTAGTAGGGCCTCATCGAGAGTCCACCCTATTGTGTGGCCGTGAGCTCTGACCGACCAGCCAAACGAGAGGCGCCGCCGCCGCCGGCGCCGTTGGCGCCCCTGATCGACGCGCACACCCACCTCGACGCGTGCGGTGCCCGCGACGCCGCGGACGTGGCCGCCATCATGGACCGCGCCGCCGCCGTCGGTGTGCAGGCGGCGGTCACCATCGCCGACGACCTGGAGTCGGCGCGCTGGGTGACCCGGGCCGCCGACTGGGACCCGCGGGTCTACGCCGCGGTTGCGCTGCACCCGACCCGCGCGGCCGCGCTGACCGACGCCGCCCGCGCCGAGATCGAGAAACTGGTGGCCCACCCCCGGGTGGTGGCCGTCGGCGAGACCGGCATGGACCTGTATTGGCCGGGGCGCCTGGACGGCTGCGCCGAGCCCGCTGCGCAGCGCGAGGCGTTCGCCTGGCACATCGACCTGGCAAAGCGGTGCGGTAAGCCGCTGATGATCCACAACCGGGACGCGGACGCCGAGGTGCTCGACGTGCTGGCGGCCGAGGGCGCGCCGGACGCGGTGATCTTCCACTGCTTCTCGTCGGACGCCGCGATGGCCCGCCGGTGCGTGGACGCCGGCTGGCTGCTGAGCCTGTCCGGGACGGTGAGCTTCCGCAATGCCCGCGCGCTGCGCGAGGCCGTTCCCCTGATCCCGTCCGAGCAGCTGCTGGTGGAGACCGACGCGCCGTTCCTGACGCCGCACCCGCACCGGGGCTCGCCCAACGAGCCCTACTGCCTTCCCTATACTGTTCAGGCGATCGCTGAGTTGGTGCATCGTCCGGCCGAGGAGATGGCACAACTGACCACGAGCAACGCTCGTCGGGTCTACGGGCTGGGGCCCGGCGTGGGTTCCCGTTTCGGAGATTGACGAAACGGACACGCGCCCCGGAGTTGCTCAACAGTGGCCGGTTCGTTACCGTCTTGTGATCATACGGGTGGGCCTCTGGGCCCATTTGTCATTTCAGGTGTCAGGTGAATTAGGTCGTTGAAGTGCTTACTGAGGTCGGGGTAGACGCGCGTTGAGTGTTTTGACAAAACTTCATCAGAATCAATCACCGATGTTGCGGCTGGTAGTCGCAGGGCTGCTGTTGGTAGTCGCGGCCGCGGGCGGGATCGCGGTTTCCGCATGCAAGACCGTGACGCTGACCGTCGACGGAATCGCGATGAGGGTGACGACGATGAAGTCGCGCGTGATCGACATCGTCCAGGAGAACGGCTTCGCCGTCGCCGAGCGCGACGACCTGTATCCCGCCGGTGAGGTGAAGGTCCACGACGCCGCCAACATCGTGTTGCGCCGCAGCCGCCCGTTGCAGATCTCGCTGGACGGACGCGGCTCCAAGCAGGTGTGGACGACGGCGTCGACCGTCGACGAGGCGCTGGCCCAGCTGGCGATGACCGACACCGCGCCGGCCGCCGCCTCGCGCGGCAGCCGGGTTCCGCTGGCCGGGATGGCGCTGCCGGTCGTCAGCGCCAAGACGGTCCAGATCAACGACGGCGGCACGACGCGCACGGTGCACCTGCCGGCCGCCAACGTCGCCGGGCTGCTGGGCGCCGCCGGTGTCCCGCTGGCCGACAGCGACCAGGTGGTGCCGCCCGCGACCGCGCCGATCGTCGACGGCATGCAGGTCGAGGTGACCCGCAACCGGATCGAACGGGTCACCGAGCGGATCCCGCTGCTGCCGCCCGCCCGCCGCGTCGAAGACCCGGACATGAACATGAGCCGCGAGGTCGTCGAGGATCCCGGCAGCCCGGGCATGCAGGACGTGACGTTCGCCGTGGCCATGGTCAACGGTGTCGAGACGGGCCGGCTGCCCGTCGCCAATACCGTCGTGACACCGGCCCGGGAGGCCGTGGTGCGGGTGGGCACCAGACCCGGCACCGAGGTGCCGCCGGTCAGCGACGGGTCCGTCTGGGACGCGATCGCGGGCTGCGAGGCCGGCGGCAACTGGGCGATCAACACCGGCAACGGGTACTACGGCGGCGTGCAGTTCGACCAGGGCACATGGGAGCGCAACGGCGGCCTGCGGTTCGCGCCCCGCGCCGATCTGGCTACCAGGGAAGAGCAGATCGCCGTTGCCGAGGTGACGCGGCAGCGCCAGGGCTGGGGTGCGTGGCCGGTATGCAGTGGTCGGGCGGGTGCGCGCTGACGATTAGGCTGCTCGGCCGCACCGAGATCAGGCGGCTGGTCAGAGAGCTCGAGTTTCGGCCCCGCAAGTCCCTCGGCCAGAACTTCGTTCACGACGCCAACACGGTGCGGCGGGTGGTCGCGGCCTCCGGGGTCGGCCTGTCCGACCACGTGCTGGAGATCGGCCCCGGTCTCGGGTCGCTCACGCTGGCCCTGCTCGACCGCGGCGCCACCGTCACGGCCGTGGAGATCGACCCAGTGTTGGCCGCCCGGCTACCGGGGACGGTGACCGAGCACTCCAACAGCGAAATCCACCGGCTGACGGTGCTGAACCGCGACGTGCTGACCCTCGAGCCCGGCGATCTGCCCGCCGAGCCCACCGCGGTGGTGGCCAATCTGCCTTACAACGTCGCGGTCCCGGCCCTGCTGCATCTGCTCGCGGAATTTCCGTCCGTCCAGGTCGTGACGGTGATGGTGCAGGCCGAGGTGGCCGAGCGGCTGGCCGCCGAACCGGGCGGCAAGGACTACGGCGTGCCCAGCGTCAAGATGCGCTTCTTCGGCCGGGTGCGCCGCTGTGGCATGGTGCCGCCGACCGTGTTCTGGCCGATTCCCCGCGTCTACTCCGGACTGATCCGCATCGACCGGTACCCCGACCCGCCGTGGCCGACCGACGCCGCCTTCCGGCGGCGCGTCTTCGAACTGGTGGACGTCGCCTTCGCTCAGCGGCGCAAGACGGCCCGCAATGCGTTCGCCGAATGGGCGGGCTCGGGCAACGAGTCGGCGAATCGCCTGCTGGCCGCGAGCATCGATCCCGCGCGCCGCGGCGAGACTCTGTCCGTCGACGACTTCGTCCGCCTGCTGCGGCGCTCCGGGGGCGCCCCGGGCAGCGGTCCGGGAGCCGCGGCGCCGCAACTCCCCGGGCCCGCCCCCGCGGGCTGAGTCGCGCGTCGCCAGGCGGCGTCATGGCGTGTGGTTGGGCGGTGGCAGCGATAGTCTGCTGCGGTGGCTGACGTGACCGACGATGTCTGAGGGCAATACCGCCGCGCAGTGGGTTCCGACGGGTTCGGTCACCGTTCGGGTGCCCGGCAAGGTCAACCTCTACCTGGCCGTCGGCGATCGCCGCGCGGACGGCTATCACGAGCTGACGACGGTGTTCCAGGCGGTCTCGCTGATCGACGAGGTGACGGTGCGCAACGCCGATGTGCTCTCGCTCGAGCTCGTCGGCGAGGGCGCCGACACGCTGCCCGCCGACGAGCGCAACCTGGCCTGGCGGGCGGCCGAGCTGATGGCCGAACACGTGGGCCGGGCTCCGGACGTCTCGATCCTGATCGACAAGACCATCCCGGTGGCCGGAGGCATGGCCGGCGGCAGCGCGGACGCGGCGGCGGTGCTAGTCGCGATGAACTCGCTGTGGGAGCTGGGCGTGCCCCGCCGTGACCTGCGCATGCTGGCCGCCCAGCTGGGCAGCGACGTGCCGTTCGCACTGCACGGCGGCACCGCGCTGGGCACGGGCCGCGGCGAGGAGCTGGCCACGGTGCTGTCCCGGAACACCTTCCACTGGGTGTTGGGGTTCGCCGACGCCGGGCTGTCCACTCCGGCGGTGTTCGCCGAGCTCGACCGGCTCAGGGCCGCCGGGGACCCCCCCCGACTCGCCGAGCCCGGCCCGGTGCTGGCGGCGCTGGCCGCGGGCGATCCCGCCGGGCTGGCACCGTTGCTGGGCAACGAGATGCAGGCGGCCGCGGTGAGTTTGCAGCCGGCCCTGCGGCGTGCGCTGCGCGCCGGGGTGGAGGCCGGCGCCCTAGCGGGCCTGGTGTCCGGCTCGGGCCCCACGTGCGCGTTCCTGTGCGCCTCGGCGAGCTCGGCGGTCGACGTCGGCGCCCAGCTGGCGGGGGCGGGCGTGTGCCGCACCGTGCGCGTCGCCAGCGGCCCGGTGCTCGGCGCCCGCGTGGTGCCGGCGCCCACCGAGGTGTGAGATCAAACCGAAACGCCGCAAGAGTTTGGAGGTTACTTAAGAGGAGTTTAAGATGACTCGCGGTGACCTACAGCGGTAAGCAGAACCCCTTCATCCGGTCGTCCGCCCTGCGCGTGGGCGGACGGGCTGCGGCCGCGCGCGGGGTCGTCCCATCACCGCTTCGAGACCTAACCGCTGCCCAACTGTGCTCGCGCGCCTGCTACCACGTGGCGTTCGGCGAGCGGACTATGGAATTCCGGGCCCTGGGTGAAGTGCCGGAACCGAGGAGGCTTCTGTGAGCAGGTTTACCGAGAAGATGTACCGGAACGCCCAAACCGCGACGACGGGCATGGTCACCGGCGAACCCCACGAACCCGTCCGGCACACCTGGGGCGAGGTTCACGAGCGGGCACGTCGCATCGCGGGCGGTCTGGCCGCCGCCGGCATCGGCCTCGGCGACGCGGTGGGCGTGCTCGCCGGCTTCCCGGTGGAGATCGCCCCGACGGCGCAGGGCCTGTGGATGCGTGGGGCCAGCCTGACGATGCTGCACCAGCCCACGCCGCGCACCGACCTGGCCGTGTGGGCCCACGACACGCTGACCGTCATCGGCATGATCGAGGCCAAGGCCGTCATCGTCTCCGAGCCCTTCCTGGTGGCCATTCCGGTGCTCGAGGAGAAGGGCGTCAAGGTCCTGACCGTCGCCGACCTGCTGGCGTCGGACCCGACCGACCCCGTCGAGGTCGGCGAGGACGACCTGGCGCTGATGCAGCTGACGTCCGGATCCACCGGTTCGCCCAAGGCCGTCCAGATCACCCATCGCAACATCTACTCCAATGCCGAGGCGATGTTCATCGGCGCCCAGTACGACGTCGACAAGGACGTCATGGTCAGCTGGCTGCCCTGCTTCCACGACATGGGCATGGTCGGGTTCCTGACCATCCCGATGTACTTCGGCGCGGAGCTGATCAAGGTCACGCCGATGGACTTCCTGCGCGACACGCTGCTGTGGGCCAAGCTGATCGACAAATACAAGGGCACCATGACCGCGGCGCCCAACTTCGCCTACGCCCTGCTGGCCAAGCGGTTGCGCCGCAACGCCAAGCCGGGCGATTTCGACCTGTCCACGCTGCGTTTCGCGCTGTCCGGCGCCGAGCCGGTCGAGCCGGCCGACGTCGAGGACCTGCTGGACGCGGGCCGCCCGTTCGGGCTACGGTCCTCGGCGATCCTGCCGGCCTACGGCATGGCCGAGACGACGCTGGCCGTCTCGTTCTCGGAGTGCAACGCCGGCCTGGTCGTCGACGAGGTCGACGCCGACCTTCTGGCCGCGCTGCGCCGGGCCGTGCCCGCCAGCAAGGGCAACACCCGGCGGCTGGCCACGCTCGGTCCGCTGCTGAAGGGCCTCGAGGCCCGCATCGTCGACGACGACGGTAACGTGATGCCCCCGCGCGGCGTCGGTGTCATCGAACTGCGGGGCGAGTCGCTGACGCCCGGCTACCTGACTATGGGCGGGTTCATCCCCGCCCAGGACGAACACGGCTGGTATGACACCGGCGACCTCGGCTACCTCACCGACGAGGGCCACGTCGTGGTGTGCGGCCGCGTCAAGGACGTAATCATCATGGCGGGCCGCAACATCTACCCCACCGACATCGAGCGTGCCGCCGGCCGCGTCGACGGGGTGCGGCCCGGGTGTGCGGTCGCGGTGCGCCTGGACGCCGGCCACTCCCGCGAGACGTTCGCGGTCGCCGTCGAGTCCAACGCGTGGCAGGACCCGGCCGAGGTGCGCCGCATCGAGCACCAGGTCGCCCACGAGGTGGTGGCCGAGGTCGACGTCCGGCCACGCAACGTCGTGGTGCTGGGCCCGGGCACCATCCCGAAGACCCCGTCGGGCAAGCTGCGCCGGTCCAACTCCGTCACGCTGGTCACCTAGGCCGCGCGAGCGAGCTACCAGGCGTGGACCCGGTTCTGCGCCGCCTCCAAACCCATCTGGACGAGCAGTTCGGTCGCGTCGGCGGCCTGCTCGCAGATCGTGGGGACTTCGGCGCGTTCGGTGCTGGTGAAACTCTCCAGCACGAACGCGGCGGGGTCCTTGCGCCCGGGTGGGCGACCGATCCCCACGCGCACGCGCTGGAACTCCTTGCTCCCCAGCGCGGCGGCCACCGAGCGCAGCCCGTTGTGGCCGCCCTCGCCGCCGCCGACCTTGAGCCGGATGCGGCCGAAGTCCAGGTCGAGGTCGTCGTGGATGACGACGACGTCGGCCGGGGCCACCGAGTAGAACTTCGCCAATGGCCCGACCTGGCGGCCGGACTCGTTCATGTAACAGCGCGGCTTGGCCAGCAACACCGAATGCCCGCCCAGCCGGCCGCTGACCACTTCCGCGCCGGAACGCTTGTGCGCCTTGAACGTCGAGCCCAGTCGCGCGGCCAGCAGGTCGACAACCATGAACCCGACGTTGTGTCGGGTGCGCGCGTAGTTGTCCCCGGGGTTACCCAGGCCGACCACGAGTAGCGGTTCGGCCACGTCCGGGGCCGCCTACTCGCCGGCTTCTTCTTCGACCTCGGCCCCGGCCGCCTCGGGCTCGGCGACTTCGCCGCCGCCCTCGCTCTCCAGCTCCTCGGCGGTCGGCGCGTTTACCACGTGGGCCACCAGCAACTCGGGGTCGGAGATCAGGTTGACGCCGGCCGGCAGCGGGATCTGCCCGGCGGTGATCTGGGTACCGGGTTCGGCGCCCTCGACGGACACGGTCAGCTGCTCGGGGATCGAGGAGACGTCGGCTTCGATTTCGACGCTGTTGACTTCGTGCCGCACCAGGGTGCCGGGCGCGGCATCGCCCTGCACCTCGACGTTGACCTCGACGACGACCTTCTCGCCGCGACGCACGACGACCAGGTCGGCGTGCTGGATGGTGCGGCGGATGGGGTGCACGTCGAGCGCCTTGGTCAGGGCCAGCTGTTCGGTGCCCTCGATGTCGAGGGTGAGGACGGCGTTGGTGCCCGCGTGGCGCAGCACGGCCGCGTAGTCGTGGCCGGGCAGTTCCAGGTGCTGCGGGTCGGTGCCGTGACCGTAGAGAACGGCCGGGATCCTGCCTTCGCGGCGGGCTCGCCGGGACGCGCCCTTGCCGGTCTCGGTCCGCCTCGTGACCGCCAGTTGATTGGCCGGTGCCTTAGCCATGATGTCGCTCCTGTGTGCTCGTTACCCAGTTCCAGGGCACGGCCAGGGTCGCGACTTGATGAGTCGGTCTCCGTCGATAACGGGGCCGGTTCGCCAGCCACCCTCGCCGTGACGCCCGGCCAGGTTAGCGCATCTGCGCCTCAGAGCGGAAATTTGACGCCGGTGAGCTGCTCGGAGAGGTCCCACAGCGCGGTGGCCGTGGCTGCATCCCGCGCCCGGCGGCTGCGCCCCACGGGCTGCGTGCGGCCGAGGTAGCCGAACCGGGGGCCGACGAACGTGTCGCCCGGCAGGTCTTGAGACGCCGCGTACAGGGTCTGCCGGGCACCGAAGTCGGCGTCGGTGGCGACCACCCGGGTGGCGGCCGACATCACCGCGTCGCCCAGCTTGCGCCCGGTGGCCCCCTGCAGGTTGGTGTGCGAGTAGCCGGGGTGCGCCGCCAGGGCACGCAGCGGCGACCCCGCCGAGTCGAGGCGACGCTGCAGCTCGCTGGTGAACAGCAGGTTGGCCAGCTTCGACTGGCTGTAGGCCAGCCACGCCGAGTACCGGCGGTTCTTCCAGTTCAGATCGTCCAGGTCGATGCGGCCGGGCCAATGCGCCATCGAGGACACGGTGACCACGCGGTCGGTGAGCCTGGGCAGCAGCAGGTTGGTCAGCGCGAAGTGGCCGAGGTGGTTGGTGCCGATCTGGCTCTCGAAGCCGTCGGCGGTCAGCGCGTACGGCGCGGCCATGATGCCGGCGTTGTTGATCAGGACGTCGATTTTGTCGACTCCGTCGGCGAACCGGCGAACCGACGACAGATCCTGCAGGTCGAGCCGGCGCACCTCGACCGCGCCGGGAATCTCCTGCGCCGCGGCCTCGCCCTTGGCGGTGTTGCGGACGGCCATGACGATCTCGGCGCCCCTGCGGGCCAGCTCGCGGGCCGTCACCGCCCCCAGCCCGCTGTTGGCGCCGGTGACGACGACGGTGCGTCCGGCGAACGAGAGAAGGTCTGCTGCGGTCCAGTCGGCCATGGCTAACTACCTTACGGCCGGGATCACTTCGTCGCGACGACGAAGCCGTGGATGATCGCCTCGATGTCGGACGACTCCGCGACCGCCCGGTCGGCCAGGCTGGTGACGGTGAGCTGGACCAGGTAGCGCTGATTCGCCGGTGGCGGACCGGTGGGGAACACCACCCGGTTGTAGCCGTGCAGCCGTACGCCGCCGGCGACGTAGCTGCCCTGGATCATCGACGACGGAAAGCCGTTGAAGTCCGCCGTCGAGGCGTCCAGTTGCTTGAAGTCGCGGGCCATCTGGGCGTCGGCGTTGCTGTGCTTGACCGCTTCGGCGGGGTTGAACTCGCCGCGCAGTTTGAACACCATCAGCATAGCCATCGGATACTCACCGCCCTTGGAGATCGTCTCCGTGCCCGGCGTGGCCTTGGGATCGTTGAACGGCGCCCAACCCGGCGGCGTGGGAATGGACACCGTCAGGTCGGTGAGGGTGTCGGGTGCCACCTGCTGGCCGGCGACGCCGATGCTCTGCAAGTACTGCGACAGGGGGACGGCGTTCGCGGCCGTCGTGGTGGCGCTGGTGGTCGAGGTGGTCGACAGGATCGAGCGGAAGTCGGTGGGCTTCGGTGCGCAGGCCGCCGCGGCCGGCGCCAGGGCGACCACCGCGAGAAGCCGGATCGCCCGTGCTCTCACAGAATCTCGCGGACCGCGTCGATCGGCCGGGCGAGCCGCGTGCCCTTCGCCGTGACGACGAACGGCCGCTCGATCAGGATGGGGTATTGGGCCATGGCGTCGAGCAACCGGTCGTCGGTCGCGTCGGCGAGGCCCAGTTCGGCGTGCAGCGCTTCGCGCTTGCGCACCGCGGTGCGCACGTCGATGCCCGCCTCCCGGATCATCGCCGCCAGCTCCTCGCGCGACGGCGGGTTCTTCAGGTACTCGACGATCGTCGGTTCGAAACCGTTGTCCGCCAGCAGCTCCAGCGTCTTACGGGATGTGCTGCACCGGGGATTGTGGTAGACGGTGGCTTTTTTCGCCTCGGCACCCATCTAGGCGTCCCCGTCGAAAAGTCCTGTGACTGAGCCGTTCTCGAAGACGGCGCGGATGGTGCTGGCCAGCAGCGGCGCGATGGACAGCACGGTCAGCTGCGGGAACCGCTTGTTCTCGTCGATCGGGAGCGTGTTGGTCACGATCACCTCGCGGGCGCCGCAGCCGGCCAGCCGTTCGGCGGCCGGGTCCGAGAGCACGCCGTGGGTCGCCGCGATGATCACGTCGGTGGCGCCGTCGTCGTGCAACAGTTTGACCGCGCCGGCGACGGTGCCACCGGTGTCGATCATGTCGTCGATCAGCACGCAGGTGCGGCCGGCCACCTCGCCGACCACGCGGTTGGACACGACCTGGTTGGGCACCCGCGGGTCGCGAGTCTTGTGGATGAACGCGAGCGGAGCCCCGCCGAGCGCGTCGGCCCACTTCTCGGCGATGCGCACCCGGCCCGAGTCGGGGGAGACCACCACCATGTCGCCGCCGGGATAGTTGTCCTTGATGTAGGCGGTCAGCAGGTGCTGGCCGCGCATGTGGTCGACGGGTCCGTCGAAGA
>NZ_JBYCLG010000168.1:0-4527 GCF_057473785.1 Mycobacterium sp. TH-M103 | reverse complement strand
CAGGTCCAGGTCGAGCCGGGTCTCGCGGACCTGCCACGGTTCGACCGGGAACGATTCGTCGGTGATCATGATCGCAGCAGATCGCCGAGATCGGTGACCACGACGTCGGCGCCGTTGCTGCGCAGGTCGTCGGCCTGGCCCACCCGATCGACACCCACCACGTAGCCGAAATCACCGGCCCGGCCGGCCGCCACGCCCGACAGCGCGTCCTCGAACACCGCTGCCGCCTGGGGCTCCACACCGAGCAGCTGGGCCGCGCGCAGGAACGAGTCCGGGGCCGGCTTGCCGGCGAGGTGCTCCTCGCGCAGCGTGACACCGTCGACCCGCTTCTGCACGAACCGATCCAGGCCGCCGATCTGCAGAACGTCGTCGGCGTTGGCGCTGGCGGACACCACGGCGATGCCCAACCCCGCGGCTGAGACCGCCTCCAGGTAGCGCCGCGACCCCTCGAACACCGCGACGCCGTCCTCGTGCAGGACCTTCTGGAACATCGCGTTCTTGCGGTTGCCCAGGCCGTACACCGTGTCGGCGTCGTCGGGATCGTCGGGACTGCCGTCGGGCAGTTCGATCTCGCGGCTGTCGAGGAACGAGCGGATCCCGTCCTCGCGCTTCTTGCCGTCCACGTAGCGCCGGTAGTCGGCGTCCGGGTCGAAGGGGACGAACTTCTCGCCCGTGCGCTCGGCCCGTTGCGACAGGAAGGCGTCGAACATGGTCTTCCAGGCCTTGGTGTGGACGCTGGCGGTGTCGGTGAGCACACCGTCCAGGTCGAACAGGCAGGCATGTACCTTCTCTGGCAGGCCGAGCCCTGGGCTCACGGTGGACCTCTCTCTCCTGGTGTCGGGGACCGGTGACTAGATAGGCCATACCCACTCCACCATGTCGCGCTGCGCGCCGCCACCGAGTCGTCCGACCCGGGCCCGGCACGGTGGCGGACCGGTCGCGGGACGGGCGCCCTCTAAACTTTGCGGCGTGACGAAAGCTGGTGATCTCGAAGCGGCGGCGCCGCGGCCGGTGCTGGTGGTCGACTTCGGTGCGCAGTACGCGCAGCTGATCGCCCGGCGGGTCCGCGAGGCGCGGGTGTTCTCCGAGGTCGTCCCGCACACCGCCGCGATCGAGGAGATCAAGGCCCGTCGCCCGCTGGCGCTCGTGCTGTCCGGCGGACCGGCCAGTGTCTACAGCGAAGGCGCGCCGCAGATCGACCCTGCGCTGTTCGACCTGGGGATCCCGGTGTTCGGCATCTGCTATGGGTTCCAAGCGATGGCGCAGGCCCTCGGGGGGACCGTCGCCCACACCGGCACCAGTGAGTACGGCCGCACCGAACTGGAAGTGACCGGCGGGGAACTGCATTCGGGCCTGCCCGCGACCCAGCCGGTGTGGATGAGCCACGGCGACGCGGTCACGGCCGCGCCGCACGGGTTCGAGGTGGTGGCCAGCAGCCCAGGCGCCCCGGTGGCCGCCTTCGAGAACGTCGAGCGGCGCCTGGCCGGCGTGCAGTACCACCCGGAGGTGATGCACAGCCCGCACGGGCAGCGGGTGCTCAGCCGGTTTTTGCACGACTTCGCCGGGGTGGGCGCGGACTGGACGCCCGCCAACATCGCCAGTGCGCTGGTCGAGCAGGTGCGCGCGCAGATCGGTGAGGGCCGGGCGATCTGCGGGCTGTCGGGCGGCGTCGATTCCGCGGTGGCCGCCGCGCTCGTACAGCGCGCCATCGGTGACCGGTTGACCTGTGTGTTCGTCGACCACGGGCTGCTGCGCGCCGGCGAGCGCGCCCAGGTGCAGCGCGATTTCGTGGCCGCCACCGGTGCCAATCTGGTCACCGTCGACGCGGCGGACACGTTCCTGAACGCGCTGGCCGGTGTGCACAATCCCGAGGGCAAACGCAAGATCATCGGCCGGCAGTTCATCCGGGCGTTCGAGGGCGCGGTGCGTGACATCGTGGGCGACAGCGGTTCTGACGTCGAGTTCCTGGTGCAGGGCACGCTGTATCCGGACGTGGTGGAATCCGGCGGGGGCAGCGGCACCGCGAACATCAAGAGCCACCACAACGTCGGCGGCCTGCCCGACGACCTGAAGTTCACGCTCGTCGAGCCGCTGCGGCTGCTGTTCAAAGACGAGGTGCGTGCGGTCGGGCGGGAACTCGGCCTGCCGGAGGAAATCGTTGCGCGCCAACCATTTCCGGGACCCGGGCTGGGCATCCGGATCGTCGGCGAGGTCACCGCGCAGCGGCTGGACACGCTGCGGCGCGCCGACTCGATCGCGCGCGAGGAGCTGACCGCGGCGGGCCTGGACAACCAGATCTGGCAGTGCCCGGTGGTGCTGTTGGGCGACGTCCGCTCGGTCGGGGTGCAGGGCGACAACCGCACCTACGGGCACCCGATCGTGTTGCGGCCGGTGTCCAGCGAGGACGCGATGACCGCCGACTGGACGCGGGTGCCCTACGAGGTGTTGGAGCGCATCTCGACCCGCATCACCAACGAGGTGGCCGAGGTCAACCGCGTGGTGCTCGACATCACCAGCAAACCGCCCGGCACGATCGAGTGGGAATAGCCGGGACGCCGGGGCCGGCATCCGGCCCCCGGCCGCGCACGGCCGCCGTCGAGACCGGGCCGCGTCCCGGGCGGTGCGCGGATTGCCCGCCTTCGCGCGACAATCGCGCCGGCCGTGGTAAGCCTGTTGTCTTCCCACGGGGCCACCCGTGGTAGACGTGACGTGGCCGGGCACGGAAAGGTGAAGCCATGACCACACTCGACATCGGTGTCTACGTGCCGCAGATGGGGTTCACGTATTCCGACGTGTTGCATCGCGCGCTGCGCTGCGAGGAACTCGGCATCGGCTCGGTGTGGCTCTACGACCACATGTACGGGCCCGGCGCCCCGACGGTTCCGTCGCTGGAAGCCTGGACGCTGGCGACCGCGCTGCTGGCCCGTACCGAACGGCTCCGCGTCGGACACATGGTGCTGTGTAACCAGTTCCGCCACCCCGCGGTGCTGGCCAAGATGGTGACCACGCTCGACCAGATCTCGGGCGGCCGGATCGAGCTCGGCCTGGGCAGCGGTTCCATCCCCGACGAGCATCACCGAATGGGCCTGCCGTGGGGCACTTTCCGCGATCGTTCCGAGCGCCTCGGCGAGGCGCTCGAGATCCTCACGCAGGCGTTCGCCGAAGAGCGGGTCGACTTCACGGGCAGGCACTACACGGTCGAGGACATGCCGATCGTCCCCGGGCCGGTGCAGAGGCCGCGTCCACCGATCGTCGTCGGCGGCGTGGGGGAGAGGTTCACGCTGCCGCTGGTCGCCCGGTACGCCGACGTGTGGAACGTGCCCACCTATGCGCTGGCCGAGCTGGAGCGCAAACGTGACGTGCTGCGCGCCTGCTGCGCCGACATCGGACGCGACCCGGACGACATCGTGTTGTCGGTCGAGGCCGTCATGGCGCTCGCGCCCGACGACGCGGCGCTGCCCGAGGTCCGCGCGATGGCCGAAAAGCGTTTTGGCGCACCGGCTTTCGGACTGCACGAGGGCGGCCTGGTCGGAACCGCGCCGCAGATCGTGGACCGGATCAAAGAGCTGGAGGGGCTGGGTTTCAGGCAGATCGTGCTGTTCACCCACGATCGCGGCAGCGACCCGACGCTGGAACTGCTGGCGTCGCGGGTGCTCGGCGCACTCTGAGCGGGTCGGCCACCGGGACGCCGTCAAAACGCTGCTCAAAAGCACCATCAGCCACACCGGCACCGAGCGCATAAAGCCGCCCCTCGCGTTGCTTGACGGTTGGCTTGACGGCGTTCAAGGGCGGGTGTTTACTCGCGATATCGAACATACTTTCGAATATAGGGAACGGGTATGACATCGGCTATCGCCTCCGATCGGCGCCGGGAAAACCGCGCCGAGCAGCTGGAATCGCTTCGCCGGCGGATGGCCGTGTTGTCCGGGAAGGCGTCCGGGGGAATCGGCGTCGACGACCCGCTGCCGGAATCGGAAGCCCGGTTGGCGCTCCCGCAGTGGCTGGCGGATGCGCTGCCGGTGGCGTTGCCGCGGGGGACGGTGGCGGTGCTGTCGGGGGCGCGGTCGCTGCTGCTGGGCGTGGTGGCCGCGGTCACGGCGGCCGGGGGCAACGCGGCCATCGTCGGCCAGCCCGACATCGGGTTGCTGGCCGCCGTGGAGATGGGCGCGGACCTGAGCCGGATCGCGGTGATACCCGATGCCGGAACGGATCCGGTGGAGGTGGCCGCGGTGCTCGTCGACGGCATGGACCTGGTGGTGCTCGGCCTGGGCGGGCGGCGGGTGCCGCAGACGCGGGCGCGGGCGGTGGTGGCGCGCGCCCGCAACAGGGGCTGCACCCTGCTGGTCACCGACGGTGAGTGGCAGGGGGCCCCGACCCGGCTCGCGGCCCGGGTCTGCGGTTACGAGCTGACGGCCGGGGGGCGGCCGGGCTTCGGGCGCATCGGCAGGGTGCGGCTGCAGGTCGGCGGGGTGTGCGCGGGCCGGACGGTCGGCCGGGCGCGGACGGGGTGATTCCGGTGGCTTCTTC
>NZ_JBYCLG010000167.1:0-10743 GCF_057473785.1 Mycobacterium sp. TH-M103 | reverse complement strand
CCGCTGTAGGTTCTGAAATCTGACTGCACTTTATCAAGACTGACTGCACCACTGTTGCACTTGGGCAGAAACGTTGAGGGTAAGTCCCCCGGGGTGGTGGGATTTCGGAAGGCTGAAGTCGAATGGCCTCGAGGGGCCTTGGTGTGTCGTTGACCGTGTTGAGGTGGGCCATCGCGTAGTGATCAGTGAGTTACCGACCAAAGTGACTCACGAGAGGAACACAACGCGACGACCCAGGACCATTCTGCCTTGCTCGCCCACGGCCGCCGAACTGCTGTCCGCCGTGCGCCAGGTCCACGACACTGCGCTGGTGTGGCATCGCACACCGCCGGCCTCTTCCTGCACACCCGACAGCATCACGGCGAAGGCACTCCACCTGCATGCGCTCAACTTCCACCTGTGGCATCACGAAGACGCCGCTCGCCACCCCGGGGTCGGCGACCGTGAGGTGGCCCGCACGAAGCGGGCCATCGACGACCTCAACGCCCGCCGCAACGCCGCCATCGAGAACATCGACGCGGCGCTGCTCGAGCGGCTCAACCCTGACAACAACGCACCGCTGCACACCGAGACCCCCGCCATGATCGTCGACCGGCTCTCGGTGCTCGCTTTGCGCGTATTGGGCACGAGTGCAACGGAATGGCGCGGTTCGCGGATTGCCGTGCTCGGGGAACAGTACGACGACCTTCTCGGTGGCCTGGAACGATTCCTCGCGCGAATTGGGGACGGCCAAATCGGATTCAAGGTCTATCGGCAATTCAAATCCGCTGGTCAGCACAGCAATTGCGCGGCCTTCGAGACACCCAACGCTCGTTGAAGGGCGAATAGACGATTCCGGCTGCCGGCGGGCGTGAAGCGTGATAGCCTGGCGATTCCGTCGCAGCCGGGGAGATCCGCGTTGACGCTGCCGACAATTATGAAGCCGTTTGCTCGACGAATTGGCAACGGCCGAGTCGGTCCCTTTAACTCGTGAATACAAGATCGGCCGAGCCGCACTACACTGCCCGCCAAGGGAGCGTGTTCGACCATTCGGAGGGAATAATGACGTTTTTCGTTCAGCCGGAGGTCGTGCTGGCCTCGGCCGGCGCCGAATCGGCGATCAGCGCCGAAACCGAGGCGGCGGCGTCAGCGGCGGCGCCCGCTTTGGTCGGAACGACGCCGATGGGCGCAGACCCCGACTCGGCGATGTTCTCGGCCGCGCTCAACTCGTGCGGCGCCGGCTACCTGGGTGTGGTTTCCGAGCACGCGGCTCAGCGCGGCCTATTCGCCGGCGCGCAGAACTTGGCGTCGGGGGTCGCCGTCGCGACCGAGGCGGCGCGCGCGACGACCCTGGGCGCCTAACAGGGGGTAGTACGCATGCCTGATCCGGGGTGGGCCGCGCGCACACCCGAGGAAAACGACATGCTGCTGAAGGCCGGGACCGGAGTGGGCACACATCTGGCCAACCAGACCGCATGGACAGCCTTGGCGGCGACGCACCACGCCTCGGGGATCGCGTCGGCGATCAACACCGCCGCGACCTCGGCGAGCTGGACGGGCGCCGGGGCGATGGCGTCGGCGGCTACCGTCACCATGCTCAACGCGTCGCTGCACGGGCTCGCCGGTTGGGTCGACGTGAAGCCGGCGGTGGTTGCGGCGGCCATCACCGCGTACGAGACCGCCAACGCCGCGATGCGCCCTGCCCCCGAATGCATTGCCAACCGGGACGAATGGGGAGTGGACAACGGCATCAACCCCATCGTGCTCGGGGCGCTGACGCCGCGCATCATCTCGCTGGACGTCGAGTACTTCGGCGTGATGTGGCCGGTCAACTCCTCGGTCGGCGCGTCCTACGGCGGGATTCTCGCGGCGCTGGCCGAAAGCCTAGCGATCCCAGCGCCGGTCGCGGCCATGGGCGCCTCACCGGCGGCCCCGGCGCAGGCAGCATCGGCGGTCGGCCAGGCGGCGGCGGACACCGCGGCGGGCGACGGCATGCGCGCCGCGCTGCAGGGCGTCTCGACGGGCACCAACGGCGCCGGCCAGTCCGCCTCGACGGGACAGGACTTCGGGAGTCAGGCCGGCACGTTCATGGAGCCGCTGCAGCAGATGATGGGCGCGGTCCCGCAGGCGCTGCAGGCCCCCATGCAGATGATGCAGGCTCCGATGAGCGCGCTGCAGCCGTTGCAGTCGATGATGGGCATGTTCGCCAACCCCGCCGGGATGGGCATGAGCGGTGCCGGGCCGGCGGCCTCGGCGGTTTCGGCGACCGGAGGGCTTTCGGCAGCCGAGGCCGGCGCGGGCGGTAGCGCGTCGTTGACCGGGGCGGGCATGTCCGCGACCAGCTTCACCCGGCCCGTCAGCGCGTTCGAGAGCGGCACCAGCGGTCGGCCGGTGGGGCTGCGGCCCAGCGGGGCACTGGGCGCGGAGACCCTGCGCCCGCAAACCACGACGGTCGGCGGCACCCCCATGGGCGGGATGCCGGTCGGGCATGCAGCGGGGGGCCAGCGCGGGTCGCGTGACAAATCCGACCAGCCCGCGACGGTGCGGGTTGTCGACGACAGATTGTGAAGCCGGCCCGGCGAAAGGGTGAATCGACAGGTAGAAATAGCCGCCATACACTCCGCTTCATGCCCCAGGCCATATGGGGGGCGGCCAACAGGAGAAGGAGAATTCCGTGACAATCAAAGTAACGCCACAAATGCTTCGCGATACGTCGAACGCCATTCAGGCGAATATGGAGCACGCGATCGGGATCGCCCAGGGGTATGTCGCAAACCAGGAAAACGTCATGAACCCGGCAACGTGGTCCGGTGACGCCGTGACCGCGTCCCACGTGACCGCCACCGAGGTCGCGGGTGACCTCAACAAGGTCCTGACCGGGGGGACGCGCCTGGCCGAGGGCCTGACGCAGGCGGCGGCCCTGATGGAAGCCCACGAGGCGGACTCCTCGCACGCATTCACCGCCCTGTTCGGTCAAGCCGGATCCTGAAACCTTTTGATAACAGATTTCTGAAAAGGAGTTCATCATGACCAATCCGATCACTTACAACCCGGGAGCCGTTGCCGATTTCGCCTCCGACGTGGGTGCCCGCGCCGGCCAGTTGCAGGCCATTTACGACGACACCGCGAACCGCACCAATGCGCTGCAGGAATTCTTCGCCGGCCACGGTGCCGCGGGATTCTTCGAGGCCCAGGCGCAGATGCTGTCGGGGCTGCAGGGGCTGATCGACACGGTGCGCCAGCACGGGCAGACGACCTCGCACGTGCTGGACGGTGCGATCAGCACCGACCAGTCCATCGCCGGCCTGTTCTGAGGCCACACACCACCGAGGACCCACGCGAAGGTGGGGCGGGTGCGCCCGCGTGCGTGCGCCCCTCCTTCGCCGTGGGCTCGCCGGTGGAGGTGAAAAACCCATGCTGACAACGACACTCGACGGTTTGTGGGTACTGCAGGCGGTGGCCGGCGTGGAACAGACCTGCCCCGAGCTGGGTCTGCGGCCGCTGTTGCCGCGGCTGGACACCCCCGAGCGCGCGTTGCGTCACCCCGTGGCCGCCGACCTGACGGCCGCCGGCGCACTCGACGAGCACGGCGACGCCGATCCCATGATCCGCGAATGGCTGACCGTGCTGCTGCGCCGCGACCTGGCGCTGCTGGTGCACATCGGTGTCCCGGGCCGGGAGCCGACGCGTGCGTCCATCTGCCGATTCGCGACCTGGTGGGTGGTCCTGGAACGCCACCGCGAACTGGTGCGTCTGTACCCGGCCGGTGCCGCCGGCGACGAGAGCGGTGCGGCCGACCTGGTGGTGGGACAGGTCGAGAGGCTGTGCGGCGTTGCCGAGGCGGCGCCGCTGCGGCCGGTGACCCTGGACACCGAGCAACTGCTCGAGTCGGTGCGCGACGCCGCCAGCCTGCGCTCGTTCCTGGTCGGCCAGCGACTCGACGTCGACCAACTGCAGATCGTCACCATGGCCGCCGACCCCGCGCGGTCCGCGCACGCGTCCATCGTGGCGCTACAGGCCGGCGTCGGGCCGGAGCGGTACGCGCGCACCCACGTCGGCGATACCGCGGTGACGCTCATCGACACCCCCGCGGGCCGCGTCTGCGTCGAGAACGTGACGTCGGGACGCCGTCGGTACCAGGTGGTCTCGCCCGGATCGCGGACCGACATCAGCGGCGCGGTGCGGCGGCTCATCCGCCGCCTGCCCGCCGGCGAGGAGTGGTATTCGTATCGGCGCGTGGTATGACCCGGGTGCCCACTGCCGTACTGAAACTAAATGCCACGGAATGGCGGAAATCCTGGAGTCCTGCTAACTGTTTGAGCGTTTTGTGATTGTGCAAACACGGTGTCGCAGAACGTGTTAGCATCGCGATCGTGACGACGCCCTGGAATGAGCCGAATATCTCGGACGAGGGTGCGCTCGGACGGGGGGATCCGTCGGCGAAGCCCCACTTCCGTGATTCGGTTTCCGACACGATGCGCATTACCGATCTCGCGGCACCACGCAAGATTCCCCCGGGGTCGGGTTGGCGGAAATTCGTCTACACCGCCACTTTCCACAAAATAAATCCCGGCGAATCGCCGGGCGAACGCCACTACCGCGATTTGCAGAATCGGATCCGGCGGCATGTCCGGCGCCAGTACGTCATCACGGTCGTGTCCGGCAAGGGCGGCGTCGGGGTCACGACGATGGCGGCGTGCATCGGCGGGGTGTTCCGGGAATGCCGGCCCCAGAACGTGATTGCGATCGACGCCGACCCGGGTTTCGGAACCCTGGCCGACCGCATCGACGAGTCGCCGCCCGGCGACTACACCGCGATCATCAACGACACCGACGTGCAGGGCTATGCGGACATCCGGGAACACCTGGGGCAAAACGCGGTGGGGCTGGACGTGCTCGCCGGGAATCGCACATCGGACCAGCCCAGACCCCTGGTGCCGGCGATGTTCTCCGGTGTGCTGACGCGGCTGCGGCGAACACACACGGTTATGATCGTCGACACCGCGCCCGACCTCGAACACGAGGTGATGAAACCGGTGCTCGAGAACACCGACACCCTGGTGTTCGTTTCGGGCATCACCGCGGACCGGTCGCGCCCGGTGCTGCGCGCGGTGGACTACCTCAGGTCCCAGGGTTACCACGAACTGGTCTCGCGCAGCACGGTCATCATCAACCACACCGATACGATCACGGACAAGGAAGCGCTGGCCTACCTGACGGAGCGGTTCACCAAGGTGGGCGCGATCGTGGAAGTGATGCCATTCGATCCGCACCTGGCCAAAGGCGGGATCATCGACACGGTCCACGAGTTGAAGAAGAAATCGCGGCTGCGACTTTTCGAAATCACCGCCGGACTGGCCGACAAATACGTTCCCGACGCCGAGCGGGCGCCCCAGTGACTGCGCCGCATAAGGTCGCCTTCCCGGCGCGTTGTGCGGTCAACATTTCCTACGACAAACACCTTTGTTCCCAAGTCTTTCCCGCCGCAATTCCGGTCGAGGAATTCTTCGAGGGAATGGTCGAGCTGTTCGACGCCGACTTGAAACGCAAAGGATTCGACGGCGTCGCGCTTCCACCCGGCAGTTATGAGCTGCACAAGATCAACGGTGTGCGGCTCGACATCAACAAGAGTTTCGACGAGTTGGGGGTCCAGGACGGCGACACCCTGGTGCTGGTGCCCAGGGTGGCCGGGGATTCGTTCGAGCCGCAGTACGAGTCGCTGTCGACGGGCCTGGCGGCCATGGGCAAGTGGCTCGGCCGGGACGGCGGCGACCGGATGTTCGCGCCGGTGACTCCGCTGACCGCCGCGCACACCGCCATCGCGCTCATCGCGATGGCGGTCGCCGTGGTGGTGGGCCTGACCCTGCGTGCGCGCACCTTCACCGACAGCGTGGTTCCGGCGTCGGTGGCCGGCGGATTCGGTGCGCTGCTGCTGATCGCGACGACGGTGGTGTGGCGGGGGTGGCGGGAGCGGCGCGACCTGTTCAGCGGATTCGGCTGGCTCACCGTGGTGCTGCTGGCGGTCGCCGGTGCCTGCGCCCCGCCCGGCGCACTCGGCTCGGCCCACGGTCTGATCGGGCTCGTCATCGCGCTGCTGGGGGCCGTCGCGATCGGGGTGCTGACCCGGAAGCGCTGGCAGACCGCCGTGGTCACCGCTGTGGTGACGGTCTGCGGGATTCTGGCGGCCGTGGCCGCCGTCCGGATGTTCCGGCCGGCTTCGGCTCAGGTGCTCGCGATCTGCGTGCTGGTCGGCCTGCTCATTCTGGTCAGGATGGCCCCGCTGATCGCGCTGTGGGTGGCGCGGGTCCGACCGCCCCACTTCGGATCGATCACCGGACGGGACTTGTTCGCGCGCCGCGAGGGGATGCCCGTGGACACCGTGTCCCCGGTCAGCGAGGACGAGACCGAGGACGAGGACAACGAACTGACCGACATCATCGCGCGCGGTGCCGCGATCGCCGCGTCGGCGCGGCTGGTCAACGCTGTGCAAGTCGGTGTGTGCGTGGGGGTTTCGATCGTGCTGCCCGCGGCGGTGTGGGGCGTGCTGACGCCGGGGCGCCCGTGGGCGTGGCTGGCGGTGCTGGTGGCCGGACTGGTGGCGGGGATCTTCATCACCCAGGGCCGCGGGTTCGCGGCCAAGTACCAGGCCATCGCGTTGGTGTGCGGCGCTTGTGCCGCGGTCTGTGCCGGCGTCGTCAAGTACGCGCTGGCCGCGCGGAACGTCGAGCTCGGGCTGCTGTGGCCCGCGGTGGCGGCGGGGGTGTTCGCCGCATCGGGTCTGGCGGCAGCGCTTCTGGTGCCGGCAATGAGGTTCAGGCCGATCATCAGGCTGACCGTGGAATGGGTCGAGGTGCTGGCGCTCATCGTCTTGTTGCCGGCGGCGGCGGCCCTGGGGGGGCTGTTCACGTGGCTTCGGCACTGAGGTCACCGAGACGGGCTTGCCGGCGGGCCGCCGCGGTGACCGGCGTCGTGCTGCTCGCCGCGTTCTCCTCGAATTGCGCTGTCGCACGAGCGATTACGCCTCCGGCCGTCGATCCGGCACTGGTCCCCCCCGACGGCCCGCCACGCCCCGACCAGCCGATGCGCCGCGCCAACAGTTGCTCGTCGCCGATCACCGTGCGAAATCCCGACGTGGCGCAGATGGCGCCGGGCTTCAACCTGCTCAACATCGCGAAGGCGTGGCAATACAGCACCGGCAACGGCGTCGCCGTCGCGGTCGTCGACACCGGCATCACTCCCAATCCGCGGCTGCCCGTCGTCCCCGGGGGCGACTACATCATGGGCGAGGACGGGCTCTCGGACTGCGACGCGCACGGCACGATCGTCGGTTCCATCATCGGCGCTGCGCCCCAAGGGGTTTTGCCAATGCCGCGGCCGATGCCGCCGGCACCGGCGTTTCCGGCGCCGGCCGGGCCGCCGCCGGCGATCGGAGCGGCGCCGCCGCCGGTCGAGGTCCCGCCCCCGGCGGCGCCACCGCCACCGCCGCCGCCCGTGACGATCACCCAGGTCGTTCCGCCGCCGCCCCCACCGCCGCCGCCGGAGGAGCCGGGTGCCGTGGGGCCCTCCAACGGCCCGCCGGATCCGCAGACCGACGACGAACCTGCGGTACCGCCGCCCCCGCCGGGAGCGCCCGACGGGGTGGTCGGCGTGGCCCCGCACGCCGTCGTCATCTCGATCCGCCAGTCGTCGCGGGCGTTCGAGCCCGTCAACCCGGCGCCGGCCGACCCCAACTCCGACGAACGGGTCAAAGCCGGCACGCTGAACACGTTGGCGCGGGCGGTCGTTCACGCCGCGGACATGGGTGCGAAGGTCATCAACATCTCGGTGACCTCGTGCCTGCCGGCGGCGGCCCCCGCCGACCAGCGGGCACTGGGTGCGGCACTGTGGTACGCGGCGACCGTCAAGGACGCGGTGATCGTGGCCGCGGCCGGCAACGTCGGCGAAGCCGGGTGCGCGAACAATCCGATGTACGACCCGCTGGACCCGTCCGATCCACGTGACTGGCATCAGGTCAAGGTCATCTCGTCGCCGTCATGGTTCTCCGACTACGTCCTGTCGGTGGGTGCCGTCGACGGCGGCGGTGCCGCCCTGGACAAGAGCATGTCGGGTCCCTGGGTCGGTGTGGCGGGCCCCGGCACCCACATCATGGGTCTTTCGCCGCAGGGTGGCGGACCGGTCAACGCCTACCCGCCCGTCCGGCCGGGCGAGAAGAACATGCCGTTCTGGGGCACCAGCTTTTCGGCGGCCTTCGTCAGCGGGACCGCGGCGCTGGTGCGGGCCAAGTTTCCCGACCTGAGCGCGCATCAGGTGATCAACAGGATCGTGCAGTCGGCGCACAACCCGCCCGCCGGGGTGGACAACAAGGTCGGTTATGGGCTGGTGGACCCGGTTGCCGCGTTGACCTTCGACATCCCCGCCGGTGACCGGTTGCCGCCGGGTGCGCAGAGCCGGGTGATCAGGCCCGCGCCGCCGGCACTGCCGCCGGATCACCGGGCCCGCAACATCGCGATCGGGTTCCTCGGCGCGGTGGTGGTGGGTGTGTTGGCGGCGGCGGTCGCGGCGCGGGTGCGGAGGGCGCGATGAGGCCCGTGCTCACCGGGTTCGACCCGGGCAGCAATCGGCGGGTCGTCGGCGTGGGTGTGGTGTTCGTGCTGGCGCTGGCGGGTTGGGCGCTGGGCGGTTACCCCGGCGCGGCGATCGCCGTCGCCGTGGGCGTCGCGCTGGTGTTCGTGCGCTGGTGGGGTCAGCCGGCGTGGTCGTGGGCGGTCCTGTGGCGACGCGGCCGCCGGCCGATCAGCTGGGCGGCGCCGATCACCGTCGCCAACAACCGGTCCGGCGGCGGCGTGCGGGTGCACGACGGAGTCGCGGTGGTCGCCGTGCAACTGCTCGGCCGCGCACACCGGGCCACGCGGGTCACCGGCTCGGTGAGCGTCGAAACCGAGAACGTCCTCGACGTCGCCGAATTGGTGCCGATGCTGCAGCAGCCACTCGGCCTGCAACTCGACTCGATCAGTGTCGTCACGTTCGGTTCGCGGCACGGCAGCACGGGCGACTTCCCGCGGGTTTACGACTCGGAGATCGGCACCCCGCCGTACGCGGGCCGGCGCGAAACCTGGCTGATCATGCGACTTCCGGTCATCGACAACACCGAGGCCCTGCGCTGGCGCACAACGGTTGGCGCCGCTGCCGTTTCGGTTGCCCAGCGCATCGCGGGCCTGCTGCGCTGCCAGGGGCTGCGGGCAAAGGTGGCCACCGCCACCGATCTGCTCGAGCTCGACCGCCGCCTCGGCGCGGACGCGGTGGCCGGCCCCACCCAACGCTGGAAGGCCATCCGCGGCGAAGCCGGCTGGATGACCACCTACGCCTATCCCGCCGCGGCGATCACGTCGCGGGACCTCGCCCAGGCCTGGACGTTGCGCGCCGACGAGATCATCCAGAATGTCACCGTGTATCCGGACGCGACGTGTACCGCGACGGTCACCGTGCTCACCGCGACGGCGGCCCCCACCCCGCCCAGCGTGACGTTGCGCCGGCTCAACGGCGAGCAGGCCGCCGCGGCGGGGGCCAACATGTGCGGGCCGCGACCGCACCTCCGCGGGCTGCGGCGCAGCCCGCTGCCCGCGGAGCTCGTCACCGAGATCGGCCCGTCGGGTGTCCTGGTCGGCAAACTGGGCAACGGCGACCGCCTGATGATCCCGGTCACCGACGCGGGGGAACTGTCGCGCGTGCTGGTGGCCGCCGACGACCCGATCGCCAAGCGGATCGTGATCCGCACCGCCGGCGCCGGGGAACGGGTGTGCGTGCACACCCGCGACCCGGCCCGCTGGGCCAGCGTGAAGATGCCGGGGGTCAGTGTCGTCAGCACGCCCCGGCCCACGCAGCGCACCACCGTCAGCGTCGTCGAGTACGCCCCGCGGCGCCGGACAGGCGGCGCCGACTCCGAGACCGGAGGCGCCGCGATCTCACCGACGCCGCGGCCGGCGACCGTGATCACCGTCGCCCCGGCGGGTACCGCGCTGCCGGAGGCCGACAGGCATGGCTTCGAAGTGATCATCGAACAGGTCGGCCCCGCGGCGGTGAAACTCACTGCGGCAGAGCAGAATTGGCTGGTCGAGATGGACATGTTCCGCGCCGAGAACCGCTATGTGAGCCTGGAACCGGTCACCATGTCGGTCTCCACCTAGAGACGTCGGCAACACGAGTTCGAGGCACGATTCGATGAGCGCATCCGACTTGCACACCGCCCGTAGGCTTTTCGATCGGGCGATGGCGCTCCGGAGAGAGCAGGGCCCGGCGGCCGCCCTGCCGGAATTCGTCGCCGCCACCGACGCCGACCCGTCGATGGCCGATGCGTGGCTGGGACGTATCGCCTGCGGCGACCACGCGCTGGCCTCGCTCAAACAACTCCACGCCACCAGCGAGTGGTTGCACCGCGAGACCACGCGCATCGGACAGACGCTGGCCGCCGAGATCCAGCTGGGCCCCTACATCGGGATCACCGTGGCCGATGCATCCCAGGTGGGGCTGGCGCTGTCGTCGGCGCTGACCATCGCGGGGGAGTACGCCGAGGCCGACAAGCTGCTGGACGACCGGGAGCTGCTGGATTCATGGGCCAACCACCAGTGGCACCAGCTGGCCCGGGCGTTTCTCATGTATGCCACGCAGCGCTGGCCCGAGGTGTTGTCGACGGCCGCCGAGGAGCTGCCGCCGCAGGCGATCGTCATGTCGGCGGTGACCGCGTCGATCTGCGCGCTGGCCGCCCAC
>NZ_JBYCLG010000166.1:0-8955 GCF_057473785.1 Mycobacterium sp. TH-M103 | reverse complement strand
AGCGGGCCACCAGCCGCCGGCACAGTGTGAACGCCTCGGCGTGCCGACCGATCCAGGAAGCGCACACCGCGAGCTCATCAGTGGCGCGCCACGCGTAAACCTGTGCGATTTCTGTGGGGAGAAGCAGGTCCTCTTCGGGTAAGGGGATTTCGGCGGCACGCTGGGCAAACAGATAACCGAGGCGGTAGCGCTGCAATTGGCGGTACCCAGCGGCGATGCGGAGCAGTGGCTCGGCGCGGGTGGGTCGAAAAGTCCAGGCGCGCAGGTAGGCATCCTCAACGTTCGGCCCCGCTTCACGCAGTTGCCGCATCGACTCGGCGAGCTGGTACATCGCGTAGTAGGTCTCCTCGTCGCAGCCACCCATGTCGACCCGCCGCGCATACCATTTGCGCGCGTCGACGAAATCGCCCAGTTGGAAGCAGGTCTCGGCCAGGAATAACATCGACTGCGCGTCCTCGGGATCGCGTTTGACTTTGGCTAGCAACTGATCGCGTTCCTGTTCGGACTTATGTTGGATCAGGTTGCGGTTGGGGAACTGATGATCCGCGCTGTGGCCTTTGCATTTGGTGCGCACGTCGGTGCACGGGGTGGCTTGCGCAGCGGTCCGGTGGGTGACACCGTCCAGGCTTGCCGACAGCGTGCGGTCCACGATCGCGATCTGGTCGCGAGCGGAGAAAACCTGGTAGCCCCGCTCGGCGAGGTTGCGTCGCGCGCGCTCGTCCGAGAGGAGTTCCACACAGCGATCGACCAGGTCGTCGTAGTCGGCGAACGCGACGCCGGACTCCAGGTCACGCTCCAAGGTCGGATCGGCACCCCGCTCGGAGACCACCGCGCGCCGATTGGCCAGCAGGTAGGACACACGGGCGATTTCGAAGATCTTCGCGTCCCAGTAGTGAAGGTTAAGGACAATCTTCGAGCGCGCGATCCAGGCATCGCGGCTCGCGCCGAGGACGCCCGTTAGCCATTTGACCCGAAAGCCTCGGTCGTGCAGGTCCCGGAGCACGGCGTAACGGCGCTTACTGAGCAAGCCATAGAAAAGGACGTCGATGTCCTCAGGGGCTGGGGCGATCCGGGTCAACTCGGGGACGTATCCGATCGGAACGTAGGTGGGTCGGGGCAGTCCCAGGCCAGCGAGGTATTCGATGTTGGCTTGACTGTAATCCCAAATCGGGTAGCGCCGGAAAAGGTCGACGAATTCCGGCGCCATCATCCACGGCGAGTCGTCGCCCAATTGCTCGAGGTTGTAGAAGATGGGGTTCTTGGGCAGCTCCAAGCCGTACTGCAGGAGGTGGTTTGCGCCGAACACGATGGTGCGACGCTCGTCGAGGTCCAGACGATCAGTCAGCACCGACTCATGACCAAGCGCCAAAAGAGCATGGTGCACCGCCTCCGCAACCTCTCGAAATCCTCCGCCGATGGTCGGATTGCTCGGAGGTGACACAACTGCGACGGCGAACAACATGGGTGCAGCGTAGTGAAAGAGGATCGCTGCGTATGGAGATTGGTCATTCAGCGGGTAGCCCGCTGGACGCAGCACAGCCTATCAAGCTTGTGGGTGGACTGCTGGGCCGACGAGATGCGAGGAAGTGTCAATATGAATCGCCCTGGAAATCCCGGAGGCTCACGCCGTAGCCCAGCTGGCGGGCCACCCGGTGCACTATCCCGTGCTCGGTGCCCAATTCGGCGCGCAACGCACGGACCATCCGCACCGCAGCGGCTTCCTCCTCCGGGCTATACCGACGCGACGTCGGCTTTCCAGGCACCTGTTCTTTCGGCATGACTCCATCCTCGTTTCCAAGGTCTGGAGCCTCCACATTTCCCAGGGCGATTCAATTCGCCGCCTCGGCAAGAAGTTGCGCGCTGCCGGAGAGATTTCTTTCGCGTGGTGGAGGACGCCGATCAGGTCGCCGTGATCGAAGACCGGGAAATTGCGGGGGCACCACACCTTCGGTACGAACGTGTCGGGTGCGGTGGGGTCGCGGACGTCATAGCACTGGATTCGCATCGCATGGCTGTGACCTTTGCGTAGGACTGTCTGCAGCGGCGCCATCGTGGCGAGCAGCTCCAACCACCAGTACCAGAGGTGCGCCGCCATCCTCGACGTCTTCGCGACCGCCCTTCCGAGGCTCTCGGCACGTCACCGGGGGTTCGCGGTCGAGCAGCTGCGACGGGGTGCTGCCCAGCGCCGCCAATCACAGCTACACACCGGAGCTGCAGCGTGCGCTCAGCGGCCTGCGCCGGGCCATGGCCGCGGTCGGCCACCACGACCTGGCCGCCCAGCTGTCGGGCATCGAGTCGCGGACGGACGACGACTGACCGGCGACGCGGTCACCCGCCCGCCGCGTTTCGGGCGGCGCCGCGGCGCCCAACGGATGCACAATGACACCCGTGCTGACCGGGAACCTGGCCGTCGAACCGAGGGACCACTGACGTGCCGGGGTTCGACTTCGGCACCCTGGCGTTGCTGTGCGCGGTCGGTTTCGCCGGCCCGGTGCTGGCCTCGCTGCCGCGGCTGCGGATCCCGGTGGTCGTCGGCGAGCTGGCCGCCGGGATCGTGATCGGCCGAACCGGTTTCGGGCTCGTCGACGCCACCGACCCGACGTTTGCGCTGTTCGCCAACATCGGCTTTGCGTTGGTCATGTTCGTGGTGGGCACCCACGTCCGCGTCCGCGGCGGCGAGCTGCGCTCGATGCTGCCGGCGGCGTTCGGCCGGGCGGTCGCGGCGGGCGCGGTCGCGGTGGCCGTCTCGGTCGGGCTGGCGGCCGAGTTCGGCATCGACCACGCGGCGCTCTACGCGGTCCTGATGGCCTCGTCGTCGGCGGCGCTGGCGCTGCCGGTGATCGATTCGTTGCGGTTGCGCGGGCCGGGGGTGCTGGCCGTGACCGCGCAGGTCGCCCTCGCCGACACCGCGTGTATCGTATTGCTGCCCTTGGTGATCGACATCCGGCGGTTGCCGGAGGCGGCGGGGGGCGCGCTGGCGGTCACCGGCGGCGCCGTCGTCCTGTTCGTGGCGTTGCGCGCCATCGACCGCAGGGGATGGCGCCGGCGCGTGCACGTCTATTCCGAGAAGCGCCGGTTCGCGCTGGAACTGCGGACCAACCTCGTCGTGTTGTTCGCGCTGGCCGCACTCGCCGTGCACACCCACGTGTCGATCCTGCTGGCCGGCTTCGCCCTGGGCCTGGTGATCGCGGTCGTCGGGGAACCACATCGGTTGGCGCGCCAGCTCTTCGGCATCACCGAGGGATTCTTCAGCCCGCTGTTCTTCGTCTGGCTGGGCGCCTCGTTGCAGGTTCGCGAGCTGGGCTCGCAGCCGCGGTTCATTCTGCTCGGCATCTGCCTGGGCCTGGGTGCCGTGCTGGCCCACGGCGTGGGGAGGTTGCTCGGCCAGCCGCTGACGCTGGGGGTGCTCTCGGCCGCGCAACTCGGCGTGCCGGTGGCCGCGGCCACGATCGGCACCCAGGAGCACCTGCTGGTGGCGGGGGAGGCGTCGGCCCTGATGCTCGGCGCGCTGCTCACGATCGCCGCCGCCACCGTCGCCGCGGCGCTGGCCGCCCGCGGGCAGGCGCCGGCCGCGGCGACACCGGCCGCGCCTCCCGTGCCTATGTGACCAAGGACGCAGGCGGGCGGGACCGCCGCACGTCGGCAGGAACGACGCACGGCCATACAGGCGGGCCGTCGCGACGGTGGTCGCTTCGACCCCTGGGTTCGACCGGGGAGGCGGCGATGAGGTCACCGGCGTCGGTCCATCCGTCCTTCTACGTCGGTCACGTCCGGAAAGTGGCCCAGCACTTGGCATCAGGGCGTCAGTCCCGGCACCTCGCGCCGGCGATGTACCGGGTCCCCGACCGCCTGCACGGCGAACGCACCGTGCGGTTGCCCGCCGAGGGGATAGCGCCGATGGTGTCGGCGTGGCTGGCGGAGCTCGGCGCGCACAGCCCACTGGTCGACGACCTGGCCGGCGCGGCGTGCGCCGGTAACTGGGCGCTCGCCCGCGCGGTCGGCGACCAATTGTCCGTCGAGGTCGTGCGCGCGGCGTAATACGCCCGGATTGGCCCCCCGGATTGGCCCAAAGTCCCTCCGGTTAGAGCCGTCGTGCTCTCGCGCCGCCGGCGGAATCCCGTGATCATGAAGACCATATGTTCGACCCCGAAGGGACAACCGCGATGAGCGCGCATTTTCCGGATGCCGGCACGATCCGGACCGTTCTGACACTGGCCTCCCGAGCGCCCTCGGTGCACAACACGCAACCGTGGGGCTGGCGCGTCGACGAGGCGAGCCTGCACCTCTACGCCGACGAGAACCGGCAACTGCCCAACACCGACCCCGATGGCCGTGACCTGATCCTGAGTTGCGGTGCCGCGCTGCATCATTGCATGGTTGCCTTCGCGGCCGTCGGCTGGCGTCCCAAGGTCACCCGGCTGCCGAATCCGGCCGACCCCAGCCACCTCGCCGCCATCCAGCTGTCGGCCCATCCCGCCGACGCCGTCGACATCGCGCTCGCCGCGGCGATACCGCGCCGGCGCACCGACCGGCGCCACTACAGCTCCTGGCCGGTGCCGGTGGCCGACATCGCGCTGATGGCCGCGCGGGCGGCCCGCAACGGGGTCACGCTCTGCCAGGTCGAGGATGTCGAGAAGCTGCACGAGATCGTCGCGCAATCGGTGGCCGATCACCTGAACCGCGATTACATGGCCGAGCTGACCACCTGGAGCGGGCGCTACGCCTCGGTGGCCGGAGTGCCGGCCCGCAACACGCCGGCGCCCGACCCGGCGTCGAAGATCCCCGGCCGGCTCTTCGCCGGCCCGTCGCTGCCGATGACGCCGGGCGCCTCGGCGGCCGACGACAACGCCGTCGTGCTCGCGCTGGGTACCCGCGCCGACGACCGGGTGTCCCAGCTGCGCGCCGGCGAAGCGACCAGCGCGGTGCTGCTCACCGCGACGTCGCTGGGGCTGGCCAGCTGCCCGGTCACCGAACCGCTGGAAACCCCGGTCACCCGTGCGGAGGTCCGCGACGACATCTTCGGCGGCAGCGTCTACCCGCAGATGCTGCTGCGGGTCGGCTGGCCGCCGATCAACGCCGACCCGTTGCCGGCCACCCCGCGCCGCGAGCTCTCCGAGTTCGTCGACTGGGCTTTCGGACCCGAGAAGAACGTCGTCGAATAGGCCGCGCGATGGAGACGTTCACCTGGGACCCGCGCCGGTGGCTGATCGCCCGCGTCTTCGGGCGCAACCCGTTGCTGCGCCCCGCAGACCGGATCGAGGCGCTGGTGGTGCTGGTCGCGCTCGTCGCGGCGCTCGTCGCGGTGCCCGTCGCCGGCGTGGTGGGAGCCGCGACCTACGGCGCACGCGACCGGTCGTACGCCCAGCAGGCCCGCGAGCGCCACCCCGTCCGGGCTCAGGTCACCGACGCCCACCCCGGGGAACTGGGTGCGACGGTCGCGCAGATTCGGTGGCCGGCGGCCGGCGGGGAGCAGCGCAGCGGCACGCTGCGGCTGGACGATCCGGTCAAACCCGGTGAGGGCGTCGATATCTGGGCGGACGGGGCCGGCAACCTGACGGCCCCGCCGACCCCGGCCTGGCACGCCGTGGGCGCGGCGGCCGGCACGGTTGTGCTGACGCTGCTGTGCGCGAGTGCGGTGCTGGGCCTGTTGCTGGCCGCCGTCGTCTACGAGCTCGACCGGGTCCGCGAAGCCCGGTGGGAGCGCGAACTCAGAACGCTGGTGCAAGACGGCGGCCGGACGAACCGACCGTGAAAACGCCCGTTTTCTGCCTGCTTTGGATGGCGCGGAACGGGATTGAGGGCGGATGATGGGCCGGTGAGCGGGTACGGCGAAGGTCCCGGGGCCGCGGTGTTCGACGCGGCGGCATTGCATCGCCTCGTCGAGGTCCTGATCGGCCGCGGCTATCGCGTCATCGGTCCGACGTTGCGGGACAACGCGATCGTGCTGGCCGAGCTGGAGTCGGCCGCGGACCTGCCGCGCGGCTGGGGCGTCGACGTGGCCCCGGGGCATTACCGGCTGCGCCGGCGTGACGACGACGCGGCGTTCGGGCACTCCGCGGGCCCGCAGTCGTGGAAGCAGTTCCTGCACCCCCCGCGGCAGCGGCTGTGGGCCGGCACGCGGGACAGCTCCGCCGCGGCGGACGGCGAGGAGGCCCCGCGCTACGCGTTCCTCGGGGTCCGCGGGTGCGACCTGGCCGCGATCGCCACCCTCGATCGGGTGCTGGGCCGCCCGGAGTATCCCGACGACGCCTACCTCGGCCGCCGGCGCCGGATCTTCGTGGTGGCGGTGAACTGCACCGAACCCGGGGGGCTGTGCTTCTGCGCCTCGATGGGCACCGGCCCGGCCGCCGGGCCCGGCTACGACCTGGCGCTCACCGAACGCCCCGGCGGCGGCGCCGCGACGTACCTGGTCGACGTCGGCAGCCCCGACGGCGCCGACGTGCTCGCCGCGGTACCGCACCGGCCCGCCGCCAGCGGCGAAATCGACCGCGCGCGCGCCGATGTCGAGGACGCCAGCCGCAAGATGGGTCGCCGGATGCCCGAGGCCGATCTGCGGGAGCTACTGGTGGCCTCCCGCGAGTCGCCGCAGTGGGAGGAGGTGGCGAGCCGCTGCCTGACGTGCGGCAACTGCACGATGGTGTGCCCGACGTGCTTTTGCACCAGCACCGAGGACGTCAGCGACCTCACCGGCGAGCACGCCGAGCGGTGGCGGCACTGGGCGTCCTGCTTCGAGTTCGACTTCACCTACGTCCACGGCGGCGGCAGCGTGCGCCAGTCCGGCGCGTCGCGCTACCGCCACTGGCTGACCCACAAGCTGGGCACCTGGCACGACCAGTTCGGCATGTCGGGCTGCGTCGGCTGCGGGCGGTGCATCGCCTGGTGCCCCACCGGCATCGACATCACCGAAGAGATGAACAAGATGGCCCGCGATGACTGAACGGCCGATGGCGCCCAACCCCTACCGGGTGCGCAGCCGCGTCGTGGAGAGCCCCGACTCGGCGACGCTGTGCCTGGAACCGCTCGGCGAACCGCTGCGGACGCCGCTGCCCGGGGAGTTCATGATGCTCTACGCGTTCGGGGTGGGGGAGGCGGCGATCTCGATCAGCGGCGACCCAGGAGTCACCGACGGCTCGATCACGCACACGATCCGCGCGGTCGGCGCGGTCAGCCGCGCGCTGCACGACTCCCAACCGGGCGCGATCGTCGGTGTGCGCGGCCCGTTCGGCACCACCTGGGGACTCGACGAGGCCGCCGGCCGCGACCTGGTCATGGTCGCCGGCGGTGTCGGCCTGTGCCCACTGCGCCCCGCGGTGCTGGGCGCGCTGGCCCAGCGGTCGCGCTACGGCAAGCTCACCCTCATCGTCGGTGCCCGCTCGCGCGCCGACTTCGTGTTCGCCGCCCAGCTCGAGCAGTGGGCGCAGGACCCGCAGATCGAACTGCACGTCACCGTGGACGTCCCGGTGCAGGGCTGGCGCGGAGAGGTCGGGCTGGTCACCGAGCCGCTGCGCCGGCTGACGCTGGACGCCGGACGCACCACCGCGTTCCTGTGCGGGCCCGAGCCCATGCTGCGCTTCGGCGCCCAGGCGCTGCTGGACAAAGGCATTGCCGCCCAAAACATTCGGGTCTCCCTGGAGCGCAACATGCAGTGCGGCGTCGGCTGGTGCGGCCACTGCCAGCTCGGCCCGCTGCTGCTGTGCCGCGACGGACCCGTCGTCGGCTACGACGTCGCGGGCCCGTTGCTGACCGTGAAGGAGCTGTAGATGAGCCCGCCCACGCTGGCCGTATGGAAGTTCGCCTCCTGCGACGGCTGCCAGCTGACCCTGCTCGACTGCGAGGACGAGCTGCTCACCCTCGCCGACCAGGTGCGGATCGCCACCTTCGCCGAGGCGTCCAGCGCGATGGTCGGCGGACCCTACGACGTGTCGCTGGTCGAGGGGTCGATCACCACCGCTCACGACGAACGACGCATCCGCGAGATCCGCGACCAGTCCCGGGTGCTCGTCACCATCGGCGCGTGCGCGACGGCGGGGGGAGTGCAGGCGCTGCGCAACTTCGCCGACGTCGCCGAATTCGCCTCGGTCGTCTACGCCAAGCCGGAATACTTCGACACCCTGGCGACCTCCACCCCGGCCTCGGCGCACGTCAAGGTCGACTACCAGCTGCATGGCTGCCCGATCGACCGCGGCCAGCTGCTCGACACGCTCGCGGCGCTGCTGATCGGGCGCAAACCCAGCCTGCCGGCCAAGACGGTGTGCACCGAGTGCAAGCAACGCGGCGTGACGTGTCTGGTTGTCGCGCAAGGCACCCCGTGCCTGGGCCCGGTCACCCACGCCGGCTGCGGGGCGCTGTGCCCCCGGCACAACCGGGGCTGCTTCGGCTGCTTCGGCCCGTCGGCCGCACCCAGGACCGCGACCCTGATCCCGCTGCTGCGCCGCGACGGCATGTCCGACGGCGACGTCGACCGGGTGTTCTCGACCTTCAACGTCACCGCCTTCGCGGCCGAGCGGGGCAAGCAGTGACGCCCGCCAAGCGCACGCTCAGCGTCAGCACGCTGACCCGCGTGGAAGGTGAAGGCGCGCTTCACATCTCGTTGCGCGACGGCGCGCTGGAAAGCGTCGAACTCAACATCTACGAACCGCCGAGGTTCTTCGAGGCGTTCCTGCGCGGCCGCGCCTACACCGAACCGCCGGACCTGACCGCGCGCGTGTGCGGGATCTGCCCGGTGGCCTACCAGGTCAGCGCCTGCAACGCGATCGAGGACGCCTGCGGTGCCGAGATCGAACCCGAGATCGTCGCGCTGCGGCGCCTGCTGTACTGCGGCGAATGGATCCACAGCCACGTCCTGCACGTGTACCTGCTGCACGCACCGGATTTCCTGGGCCACTCCGACATCATCGGCATGGCGCGCGACCACCCGGGCGCCGTCGAGCGGGGGCTGTCGCTGAAGAAGGCCGG
>NZ_JBYCLG010000165.1:0-10640 GCF_057473785.1 Mycobacterium sp. TH-M103 | reverse complement strand
CGGTGGGTCAGGCGCTGGACCGCGTCAACGCCGAGGGCTTCCAGCTCTCCTCCACGCTCGGACGGCACACCAACGACAAGATGGTGTCGTTCTACGTCCGGGCCCCCGGCGACTGGGACATCGAATTCGGCACCGACGGGATGCGGGTCGACGAAAACTATTACACCGCAGAGGAAATCACTGCCGACAGCTACTGGGGCCACCAGTGGATCGGCGAGATGCCGGCGGCGATGCGGTTATGACGCCCGATACCGATGTCACCCCGGTCCCGGCGGCGTCGATCACCTCCTGGGACGACGAGGCTGACGTCGTGATCGCCGGATACGGCATCGCCGGGGCCGCCGCGGCGGTCGAGGCGGCCCGCGCCGGCGCCGACGTCCTGGTGCTCGAACGCACCGGCTCCTGGGGTGGTGCGGCCGCCATGGCCGGCGGTTTCATCTACCTCGGCGGCGGCACGGCGCTGCAAAAGGCCTGTGGCTTCGATGATTCGGTCGAGAACATGGCGGCCTTCCTCAACGTCGCGATGGGCCCCGGGGCCGACGCGGGGCGCATCGCCGACTACTGCGCCGGCAGCGTCGCCCACTTCGACTGGCTCGTCGACTGCGGTGTGCCGTTCAAGGCCGAGTTCTTCTCCGAACCCGGCTGGGAGCCGATGGGCGACCAGGGCCTGATGTACAGCGGCGGCGAGAACGCCTACCCGTTCAACACCATCGCCTCCCCCGCCCCGCGCGGCCACGTCCCGCAGATGTCGAACAAGAAGCAGGGCGAGGCCAGCGCCGGCTACATGTTGATGAAGCCGCTCGTCGAGACGGCCACCGCGGCCGGCGCGCGGGCGCTCTACGACGTGCGGGTGCAGCGCCTGATCGTCGAGTCCGACGGCAGGGTGGCCGGAATCCGGGCCCGCCGTTACGGCGCCGAGATCAACGTCCGGGCGCGCCGCGGGGTGGTGCTCGCCATGGGCAGCTTCGCCTACAACGACGCGATGGTGGCGCAGTACGCGCCGCGCATCGCCGGGCGCCCGGCCGCCTCGATCGAACAACATGACGGGCAGGGCATCCGGATGGCGCAGGCGCTCGGCGCGGACCTGGCCCACATGGACGCCACCGAGGTCGCCATCTTCATCGACCCTCAGCAACTGGTGCGCGGCATCCTCGTCAACGGCCGCGGCCAGCGCTACGTCGCCGAGGACACCTACCCCGGCCGGGTCGGCCAGCTCACCCTCTACCAGCAGGACAACACCGCCTACCTGATCATCGACGACGACGCCCAGCAAGAGGCGATGGCGTCGTGGTCACCGAAGTTCATGCTGCGGGAGGCGAACTGGGTGGCCGACAACGTCGCCGACCTGGAACGCGACATGGGGCTGGCGCCCGGCTCGCTGCAGGCCACGGTGGCCGCCTACAACGAGGGCGCCGCGCGCGGCGAGGACCCGCTGTTGCACAAGAAGCCCGAATGGTTGCGGCCGATCGGGTCGCCGGTCGGCGCGATCGACCTGCGGGAGAACACCGGCGGGTTCACCCTGGGTGGGCTGTGCACCACGCTGGACGCGGAGGTGCTGCACGTCAGCGGCGCGCCGATCCCGGGGCTGTTCGCGGCCGGCCGCTCGACGGCCGGGCTGGCCGCCTGGGGCTACGCCAGCGGCGTCTCGCTGGGCGACGGCAGCTTCTACGGGCGCCGCGCCGGTCGCTCAGCGGCGAAAGGCTGACCGCGAAGGAACTGACGTGGACGCCGATCGAGTGCGGCTTCTGGTCGATGAGCGTGATGTCGAACGAGCACTGACCAAGTTGGCCCGCGCCATGGACGACCGCGATTGGGCTGCGATGGCCGAAATCCTCGCCGCTGACGCGCAAGGCGACTTTGGAGCAGGGCGCCTGCATGGCAGCGCGGCGATCATCGAGATGATCCGCGGATTCCTGGACAACTGCGGGCCCACGCAACACCTGTTGGGCAATGTGGTTATTGATGTCGACGGGAACACCGCGACCAGCCGCGCGTACATCCACGACGTCCACTTGAGCGCCGATGCCAACCCATCGGCGCGGTTTTACACGCTTGGCGATTACCGCGACACATGGCAGCGGTGCTCAGACGGGGCTTGGTGCCTGACCGAGCGGGTGAAGTTCAACCGAGCCCACGTCGGATCACTCGACGTTTTCGGTGGCTGGTAGGCCGGGTTCACTCAACGGCGTTGACCGCGGTCGACAACCTCGCCTTGAACGTCTCCGGAATGGGGACGTACCCGTGCTCGGCCAATCCTTCCTGGCCTCCTCCGATCGTGCTCTGCAGGAAAGCCCTGACGGCCGCCCCGACCTGTGGGTCAGGGTACTTCGAGCAGACGATCTCATAGGTTGCCAGCACGATCGGATAAGCACCGGATTGGTTCGGCCGATAGAACGAGATTGTGTCCAGGACGAGGTCGTTGCCCGTGTTGATGATCCCAGCCGTGGCAATCGTCTTCGCCACCGTATCGGCGCTGATCGTCACGGGGTCCGAACCCGCCGAAGTGATGACCTTGGCCATCTTCAGCTGTTGCGCCTGGGCGAACGACCACTCGGCGTAGGTGACCGCCCCTTCGGTGCGCTTGGCGCCCGCGGAGGTGCCGTCGTTGCCCATCGCACCCTCGCCCACACTGCCGTTGAACGCCTTGCCGGCACCCTTACCCCAAGCGTCGCCGCCGGCGTTATCGAGATACTTCTGGAAATTGTCCGAGGTGCCGGACAAGCCGCTGCGGAACACGACACAAAAACCTCCGTACGCCCAGCGTGCCGGGGATTTTGCGGCTGCTTGGCGCGTGTTTGTGACAGCAGACACACGATGTGATAGAAACAGATATTCCTAATAGGAATATTCCAGCCAGGCAGACCAACTTGGAGGACCGACCGATGGCTTCGACCGATGACACCGCCGAATCCGCCACGCCCAGCGCCGTTATCGACCGCATCTCGCTGGTGCTCGACGCGTTCGACGGTCCGGGACGGTTGACGCTGGCTCAAATAGTGCGACGCACCGGACTGCCGCGCTCATCGGCACACCGCATGCTGGAGCGGCTGGTTCAGCTCCGCTGGTTACGCCGCAGTGGCCGCGACTACGAGCTGGGAATGCGGCTCGTCGAGCTCGGCTCACTGGCCGTGCATCAGGATCGGCTGGTGCGCTCGGCCACCCCGCTGCTGGGGGAATTGCACCGCGCCACGGGCCTCGTCATACATCTGGCCGTCTTGGACGGCCCCGATGTCGTCTACCTCGAGAAGATCGGCGACCGGCTGAGCAACGCGATTCCAACCAGGGTCGGCGGCCGGCAGCCCGCACACTGCACCGCCGTCGGCAAGGCGATCCTGGCCTACGGCGATGAGCGCGCGGGCATCGATCCGCGGGCCCGCTTGACCAAATACTCGATCTCGAGTGCCGCGCAACTGGCAGCGGAACTATCCAAGGTCCGCGCTCACGGCGTCGCGTTCGAGCGCGAAGAGTCGCTGCTCGGGTTCGGTTGCGTGGCAGCGCCCATCGGGAACCCCGGTGAAGCGGTGGCCGCCGTGTCGGTGTGCGGCCCGATGAACCGGGTGACCTTCGACCAGCGCCTCGCCGCTCCGGTTCGGATGACCGCTATGGCCATCTGGCGCAACGTCGAAGGCGGCCCGCAACGTGTCGCCCCCACCCTGCAGCCGCTGCGGCCCTTGCTCCCCCCGCGGCCGCGGTCGGCCGCGGCGCCCCGCCCGACCCTGCAATACGCGTGAGCCTCGACCCCCAGATCGCCGCCATCATCGAGCAACTGGACGGCGGGTTCCCCGCCGTCCAGGACATGACCGGCGCCCAGGCCCGCGATCTGATCAGGTCCAGGTTCGTCCCGCCGGTCCAACCCGAGCCCATCGGCGAAGTCACGGACTGCATAGTCACCGGCCCGCACGGCCCGATCGCGGTGCGCGTCTACCGGCCCGAAGCCGTCAGCCCGCTGCCGATACTGGTCTACGCACACGGAGGCGGGTTCGTGTTCTGCGATCTGGACACTCACGACGGCCTCTGCCGCAGCATCGCCAACCTCCTTCCCGCGGTGGTGGTTTCGGTCGGATACCGGCTGGCACCAGAGGACCCGTGGCCGGCGGCCCCCGAAGACGTCTACGCGGTGACACGCTGGTGCGCCGACAGCGCCGCCACCCTCGGCGGCGACGCCGGGCGTCTCGTCGTCGGCGGCGACAGCGCCGGCGGCAACCTGGCCGCGGTGACCGCGATCATGGCCCGCGACCGCGGCGGACCGGCGCTGGCCGGCCAGCTGCTGCTGTATCCGGTGATCGCCGCCGACTTCGACACCGAGTCCTACCGCCTGTTCGGTCGGGGCTACTACAACCCGAAGCCGGCCCTGCAGTGGTACTGGGACTGTTATGTGCCCGCAGCAGGCGACCGCACTCACCCGTATGCCGCACCCCTGCATGCGGAGCTGAGCGGTCTACCGCCCGCAGTCGTCGTGATCGCCGGCCACGACCCACTTCGCGACGAGGGACTGGCCTTCAGCGCGGCATTGCAGGCGGCAGGCGTCCCAACGGTGCAACTGGACTACGAGGGCGGCATCCACGGCTTCATGACGATGCCGATGCTTGACCTCGCGCATGAGGCCCGAAAATCGGCCATTGCGGCGCTATCCGATCTGCTGCGGCGGTAGGGTGTTCGCCCGCAACGGCTCTGCCGCCTCGTAACGCTGATCTGGGTCCAAGACGCAGTGCGTCCGGCCGAACACCGTGACCATGCACTTGTTGTTGTGGGTACACCGGCTGCGCACGGTGGGGTCGGCGGCCATCCGGGCGACCAGGTCGGGCTCACGCAGCAGCGCGCGGCCCATCGCCACGAAGTCGAACCCCTCGCGCATACCGGTCTCGACGTGGTCGCGGTTGGTGATGCCGCCCAGCAGGATCAGCTTCGTGTTGCGGATCACGGGGACGAATTGCCGGGCATTCTCGAGCATGTAGAGGTCGTGGTACGGATAATCGCCCATCGCCCATTTGCCGATCACCCGCATGCCGATGCGCATGGGCTGCGGCATGACCTGGGCGAACTCCCTGACGGGGACGTCACCGCGGAATAGATACATGGGCTTGAACACCGAAGATCCCTGGGTCAATTCGATCGCGTCGAGGGTCGCGTCGGCATCCAGGAGCGCGGCGGTCCGCAGTGCTTCGTCGACCCAGATGCTACCGGGCACACCGTCGTCCATATCCAGCTTGGCCGTCACCGCGATCCGCTCGCCGATCTCGTCACGTACCCGCCGGGCGATCTCGCGGCACAGGCGCGAGCGGTTGTCGATGTCGCCGCCATAGTCGTCTTTGCGGCGGTTGATCAGCGGGCTCAGGAACGAGCTCGGTAGATAGAGGTGACCGAAATGCAGTTCCACGGCGTCGAAGCCGGCATCGGCGGCCACCCGGGCCGCGGCGCCGAACTGGTCGATCACGCCCGCGATCTCGGCGCGGGTGATCTCCCGGCAATAACCCATGGACGCGGGGTTGATGAATCGGCTCGGCGCCACCGGGGTCACCCCGGTCAGCTTCTTCTGCGCCACCACGCCGGCGTGGCCCAGCTGCGCGGAGATCGCGGCCCCGTCGGCGTGCACGGCGTCGGTCAGGCGCCGCAGCCCCGGCAGCGCCCGCTGGCTCATCACGATCTGGCCGGGTGCACTGGCCCCTTCCGGCGCCACACAGCAGTAGGCGACCGTCGTCATGCCGACGCCGCCGCGCGAGAAGGCGCGGTGGAACTCGATCAGATCGTCGGTGACCAGCCCGTCCGGCGAACGACCTTCCGAGGTGGCGGCCTTGATCACCCTGTTGCGCAACCTCACCGGCCCCAGCATGGCGGGGGCGAAAGGATCAGCCGCTGCAGTGCTCATCTGGCTACCGTTGCCCCGCATCCAGCGCCGGTCAACACCAGGTTCCCGATAATCGGGAGCCGGCCTCGCCGGGCCGCGCCGGTGTCATACGGTCAGCTCATGGCCGACGGCGAAGTCTTCGTGATCGATCGGGTGATCACTCGGCCCGGATGCGCCCGGCGATTCGTCGACACCTACCTCGCCGAATACGCTCCCGGCGCACGCGAACGCGGTATGAAACTACGCGACGTCCTGGTCAGCCCGCCCATCTGGTTCGACGAATCCGCGGAGCGGGTCAACACGGTCACCATCACCTGGACGCTGCCCAACGCGCAGGCGTGGTGGCAGATGACCTGGAAAGGCCGGCCGGACCCGGCGTTGGGCGAATGGTGGACAAAGGTCGGTGGCTTGGTGGTCGAGCGGTCCCGGTCGTTCGCTGCGGCCGCCGCCGACGTGGACGGACTGTGCGATGTATAGCGTCACCCGGCTGATCGATGTCGCCGAGCCGGACCGCGACCGCATGCTCGCCGGATTGCGTGGGGCGGCAGCCAACGCCGGGGCACGGAGTTGGGTGGTGGCACCCACGCTGCCCGGTTCGCGTAACGGCGGCGACATCCTGGTTCACCTCCGCTTTGCCGACAAGGACCAATGGGATTGCACGGCGGGAGGTTTCGCCGCGCTCTTCGCTGATCCCGCGGTCAGCCGGGTGAACGGCGCGGCCTACTCGGGAACGCCCGTACTCGGCAACGACAGACCGGCAACCGTTTACCGGGCGCTGCTGTTGAGCGTGCCGCCAGGCACCGATGCGACCACCATCGGCCGTTTCGAGGCCGACCTAAGGCTGATGCCGCGCTACGTGCGCACGATCACCGACTGGCAGCTGAGCAGGGTGGAGGAAGCGACCGGCACCTCGGCGTGGACTCATGTGTTCGAACAGCTTTTCACCGACGCGGACGGTTTGACCGGGGCCTACCTGATGCATCCGATCCACTGGGCGGTGGTGGATCGCTGGTTCGACCCCGAATGCCCCGACGTCATCGTGCGCGACCGCGTCTGTCACAGCTTCTGCGCCAGCACCGGGCCGGTACTGGGTTAGAGCCCCGCGGGAGAGATGTTCGGGTTGGCCGTCGCGGGTGGCTGCAGCGGCGGCAACACCGTGGTGCCATCCAAGCTGTGCACCGGCAACTGCTGCGACCACGGATAGTGCAGGCTGAACGCCACCAAGCCGGTGCGCTTCGCGGCGGGCAGATGGCACATCGCCAGCACCGTCTCGGCCAGGTATTCCACCGGCTCGGTCGGGAAAGTGTCCGGAATGAGCTGCGCAGCGCCGGGTGTGCGGACCGCCGTGGAAGGGCCGACGCAGTTGACGGCGATGTCCGCGTCGAGAAGTTCCGCGGCCACCCCCTGGGTGAACCGGTGCAGGGCGGCCTTCATCGACGCGTAGATGACGTCGCCCGAGGTCTTGTTGTATTCCCGGTATGGTCGCACCGGCGCCACGCCGGTGACCGAACCGATGTTGACGATCCAGCCCGCGCCCTGCTTGCGCATCTGGGGCACCGCGGCTTTCGTCAGGACGAACGGCACGCGCAGGTAGTGCTCCACGGTACGGTCGAACGTTTCCAGGCTCATCGCCTCGACCAGCGAGTAGTCGGCGAAACCGGCATTGTTGACCAGGATGTCGAGGCGGCCGGCGCGCTCGAGGACCGCGTCGACCAGCCCGTTGCGCTGCTCGGCGTCCTCCAGGTCGGCCGCGACGCCGAACGCCTGGCCGCCCGCGGCCTCGATCAGACCGACCGTCTCGGCGATGGTGCCCGGCAGCGCCGCGGTCGTTCCTGCCCGCGTCGACAAGGACGGGGCATGCGATCGCGCGGTGACCGCCACGGTGGCACCTTCGGCGGCCAGGCGCTGCGCGATCGCCCGGCCGATCCCACGGCTGCTGCCCGTCACCAACGCCGTTCTGCCGGAAAGGAGTCCGCTCATCGCAGCGTGAAATCCTCTTCGAGCGGCGCGCGATGGTCGCGCCAGAAGTCGATGAGGCGATACGGGAACGCCGTCACGATCCGCCCTCCCCCCGAGCGGTAGTAGGTGTGGGCGGACGGAGTGTGGCACCAGACGGTACCGGCCATTGTCTGGTCGATGTCGGCGACATAGCGCTCGTAGGCGCTCTGCGTGACCTCGATGGTGGCCGCCTTGCGCAGCGCCATCAGCTGCAGGCATTCCATGACGTAGTGCACCATCACCTCGACGCCGAAGTTGTGGCCCGCCCCGTGCCCCGGGCTGTAGTTGGGGGCCGACGAAATGAACATGTTCGGGAAACCGGGCACCATCCCGCCGCGGTAGGCCCGCGGGATGTCGCCCCACTCGTCGCTGAGCTTCTTGCCGCCGCGGCCCCGGATGTCAACGGTGGACAGGAAATCCAGGTAGTAGCCGGTCGCGTAGATGATGATGTCGAGGTCGATCTGCCGGCCGTCGGCCGTGACGATTCCGGCCTCGTTGACCCGCGCCGGTTCGCTCGCCTCGACGTCCACATGCTCGCGCGCCAGCGCGGCGTAGTAGCCGCCGGGATCCCGGATGATCCGCTTGCCGTAGGGAGCGAAGTCGGGCGTGACCTTGCGGGCCAGTTCGCTGCCGGCGCCGAACACCCGATCGATGTAGTCCTGACACATCCGCAGCAGCACGTCATTGGCCGGCGAGATCGACAGATGCTCGGCCGCCCACTCCGGGTCATGCAAGATCACCGGGTAGTTGTTGTCCGCCGTCCCCCAATACGACTTGAGCCGAACCCAATTCGCGTAGTACGGCACCCTGGTGCCTAGCCACCGCTGGTAGGCCGGAACGTCGTCGGACGCCCGTCGCCGCGGTGCCACCCAGTGCGGCTGCCGCTGGAATACCGTCAGATGCGCAATCTGGTCGACGCACGCGTCGACGATCTGCACCGCGGTGCAACCGGCGCCGATCACTGCAACCCTCTTGCCCGTCAGGTCCAGATCGGGATCCCATTGGGCGGAATGGACGGAAACCCCCGCGAATGTCTCCAGGCCGGGCAGGTCCGGCCAGCGCGGACGGTTGAGATAACCGGCCGCAGGAATCACCGCGTTCGCGTAGCTGATGTCGCGGGCGCCATCGGGACCGACCGCGTGGATTTCCCACTGTTGGCGGGTTTCGTCCCACCACAGCGCTTCGACCTCGGTGCCGAACCGCGCGTGGCCGCGCAGGTCGTTCTTGTCGGCCACCGACACCAGGTAGGACTGGTACTCGGCGCCCTGCGGGTAGTAACTCGACCAGTCGCCGTTGATGTCGCGCGACAGCGAGTAGTACGCCGACGGGGTGTCCACACCGATGCCCGGATAGGTTGTCGTGTACCAGGTTCCGCCGACCTCGTCGTGTCGCTCGATGATCTGGTAGTCGATGCCGGCGTCTGTGCACGCGAGCGCGGCGGTGATTCCGGCGATTCCCGCGCCGATGATGGCGACCTTGAAGCCGTCGGGAAGCTTGGCGGTGCGCGGCAGTACCGGCTGGGACGGCTGGAATCCGCCCTGCTCGAGCAGCAGCGGGAGGTACTCGGGACCGATTTCGCCCCCCAGGGCGACGGGTGCGATACGGGCGAACAGGTCGCGGTCGTCGGCGCGGACGGCGTCGCTCGGGCGGGGCGACTGCAGCGCCGCGACGACCGCGTCGACCAGCTCCGCGGCCGTTGCGGGATCGGTGACACCGGCCTGCTCGGGCGGATCGGGGACGTAGCTGATCCTCCCCGCGAACCGCTCGACGACCCCTGGGTCACCGGTCAGTTGCGCCAGCACGGCAGCCAGCACGCCGGGATCGGCCTGGCGCAGGTTGGCCCGCAACTCTTCGGGGTCCAGGTGGACGTATCCGGTGCCTTCGGTCGTGACGGGGACGCCAGCGCTCATGCCGGCAAGTATTGGGGCGATCCGCGTTCGCGTGCAGCCCCTTGTCTACTCAGCGGGACGCCGATGGCCCGCAACCGGGTGTTCGCACCTACCGTGACGGGAATGCAGTCCCAGGATCTGGACGCGATCGTCGCGCGGGCGCGCAGCAACGGGCTCGGCGATGTCCCCCGCCGGTCGGCTCGCCGGCACCCCGACAAGACCGCGATCATCGACGGCGACGTCGTGTTGAGTTTCACGGACTTCGATCGGCTGGTAGATCGCGCGGCGGCCGCGTTGCAGAACAACGGTTTTAGCGTCGGCGACCGAGTCGCATTGCTTTCGCACAATTGCTGGGAGTACGCCGTGCTGGCGTTCGCGACGGCGCGCGCCGGCGTAGTCCTGGTGCCGATCAACTTCATGCTGACCGCCGAGGAGATCGCGTACATTCTGGGCCACAGCCAGGCCCGCGGATTCATCGTCGAGTCCGAAATGACAGCGACGGCCGAAGAGGCGATGCGGCGCGGCGGTGTGGTCACAACCCAGATTGCGTTGGCACCCGCCGGCCGTGAGGCCCCGCCCGGCTGGGACGACTTCGCGCACTGGCTGGACACCGACAACGCGCCGCCGAGCCCGCACATCGACGACGACCAGCTGGTGCGGCTGATGTACACCAGCGGCACCGAGTCCCGTCCCAAGGCGGCCATGCACACCAGCCGCAGCCTGATGTGGCAGTACGTGAGCACCATCGTGGCCGGGGAGATGGCCCACGACGACGTCGAGATCCACTCGCTGCCGCTCTACCACTGCGCACAGCTGGACAACTTCCTGGCCACCGACATCTACCTGGGCGCCACCAGCATCATCCTGCCGCGACCGGAACCCGAAGCGGTGCTCCGCACGATCGAGCG
>NZ_JBYCLG010000164.1:0-4628 GCF_057473785.1 Mycobacterium sp. TH-M103 | reverse complement strand
CGAGGTGGTCCTCGGCGATGTTGAGCACGACGCCGGCCTCGGGCCGCAGCGACGGCGCCCAGTGCAGCTGGAAGCTGGACAGCTCGACGGCCAGCAGGTCGGCGGGCTCGTCGAGAACGTCGAGCACCGGGCTGCCGATGTTGCCGCACAACAGGGCGCGGCGGCCCCCGGCGGTCAGCATGGCGTGCAGCATCGACGTCGTCGTCGTCTTGCCGTTGGTGCCGGTCACGACGAGCCAGCGGCGCGGCGGCCCGTAGTGGCCCGCGGCGTCGAGCCGCCACGCCAGCTCCACGTCACCCCAGATCGGCACTCCCGCCGTCGCCGCGGCGGCCGGCACCGCCGACCCGGGCGCGAAGCCGGGGCTGGTCACCACCAGCGCGTAGTCGGAGATGCGCTGCGCGGCCGCCGTCGTGGCGGCGGTCGCCACCCCCCGCTCGGCGTACCCGCGCAGCGTTGCCGGGTCGTCGTCGCACAGCGTCACCGCCACCCCGAACCGCGACAGGGCCGCCAGCGCCGCCCTGCCCGTCACCCCGCCGCCGGCCACCAGGACGGGCGCGCCCGGCACCAGCGGGTCCATCGCTTTTTCGAGGTCGCTCATCAGGCACCGATCGTGGCCAGCCACTCGCCGTAGAACAGGGCCACGCCCAGGCCGCAGGTGATCGCGGTCAGCAGCCAGAAGCGGATGATCACCGTGGTCTCGGCCCAGCCGGCCAACTCGAAATGGTGGTGGAAGGGCGCCATCCGGAACACCCGGCGCCCGGTGGTGCGAAACGCCAGGATCTGCAGCACGACGGAGCTGAACTCGGCCACGAACAGCGCGCCCAGTACGACGGCGAGGACCTCGGTGCGGCTGGTGACCGAGAGCCCCGCGATGATGCCGCCCAGCGCCAGCGACCCGGTGTCGCCCATGAAGATCTTGGCGGGCGCGGCGTTCCACCACAGGAAGCCGATGCACGCGCCGGCGGTGGCGGCGGCCACGATCGCCAGGTCCAGCGGGTCGCGGACGTTGTAGCAGGCCAGGCCCGGCGCGGTGACGCAGGCGTTGCGATACTGCCAGAACGTGATCAACACGTAGGCGGCGGTGACCATCGCCATGCTGCCGGCCGCCAGCCCGTCCAGGCCGTCGGTGAAGTTGACCGCGTTGGACCAGGCGCTGACCACGATCCCGCAGAACAGCACGAACAGCGCCGGCGCCAGGGTGACGGTGGCGATCTCGCGGACGTAGGACAGGTTCGGGCTGGCCGGGGTCAGGCCGCTGGCGTTGTGGAACTGCAGCACCAGCACCCCGAACAGCACCGCGGCGGCGATCTGCCCGAGCATCTTGGCGGTCTTGTTCAGCCCGAGGTTGCGTGCCCTGCGGATCTTGATCAGGTCGTCGAGGAAGCCGACGCCGCCCAGCGCCGTGGCCAGCCCGAGCACCAGCAGGCCCGAGGCGGACACCCCTTCCCCGTCGAACGCCAGGCCGGCGAGGTGCGTGCCCAGGTAACCCGCCCAGATGCCGGCGACGATCGCCACCCCGCCCATCGACGGCGTGCCGCTCTTGGTGTGGTGGCTGGGCGGCCCGTCCTCGCGGGCCTGGTGGCCGAACCCCTGCTTGGTGAACAGCCGGATGAGCGCCGGGGTCAACAGGATGGACACCGTCAGCGCGACCGCGACGGCGACAAGGATCTGCCTCACGGGCGGGCCTCGCCGAAGGGCCCGTCCGCTGGCGCCTCCCGGGCCAGGGCGTCGGCCAGCGCGCCCAGCCCCGCGGCGTTGGACGCCTTGACCAGGACGACGTCACCGGGCCGCACCTCGGCCCGCAGCAGGGCCAGGGCGGCGTCGCCGTCGGGGACGCTGACCGCTTCGGTGCCCCAGGAACCTTCCGTGACCGCTCCGTGGTGCATGGCGCTCATCGACCTCCCATTTCCCACGACGACGAGTCGAGACACATCTAAGCGCACAGCGAGCCTGCCGATGCGATCATGCTCGGTTATCGCGTCCTCGCCGAGCTCGGCCATCTCCCCCAGCACCGCCCAACTCCTGCGCTGCTCGGCGGGACCGACCCCGCCGCCGCGGGCGATCCAGGCAAGCGCCTGCAGCCCGGCCCGCATCGAGTCGGGGTTGGCGTTGTAGGCGTCGTCGATCACGGTGACCCCGTCGGCGCGGGTGGTGACCTGCATCCGGTGCCGCGACACCGGCCCCGCGTGCGCGAGCGCCTCGGCCACCTGTTCAGCGGTGGCACCGCATTCCAGCGCGACCGCGGCGGCGCACAGCGCGTTGGTGACCTGGTGCTCGCCGTAGACGCCGAGGTGGATCTCGGCTTCGGCGCCGCGCGCGTGCAGGGTGAAGCGCGGCCGGGCCAGCTCGTCCAGCGCGACGCCGTCGGCCCACACGTCGCCCGGCCCGGCGCGGCTCACCCGGACCACCCGGGCCGCGGTCACCCCCGCCATCGCCGCCACCGCCGGGTCATCGGCGTTGAGGACGACCACACCGTTCGACGGAATAGCTTGCGGCAGTTCGGATTTCGTTCGAGCGATGGCGTCCCGGGAACCGAACTCGCCCAGGTGCGCGGTGCCCACGTTGAGGACCACGCCGATCGCCGGCGGGGCGATCTCGGCCAGCGCGGCGATGTTGCCGGGGTGTCGCGCCGACATCTCGAGCACCAGGAAGTCGGTGCGCCGGGTGGCGCGCAGCACCGTCCACGGATGACCGAGTTCGTTGTTGAACGACCCGGGCGGGGCGACCACCTCGCCCAGCGGCGCCAGCGCGGCGGCCACCAGGTCCTTCGTCGAGGTCTTGCCCGACGACCCGGTGATCCCGACGATCGTCAGCCCGCCGGCCACCAGCTCGTCGGCCACCGCCCGCGCCAGCTTGGCCAGCGCGCCCAGCACGGCCGCACCCGACCCGTCGGCGTCGTGCTCGAGCACCCCCGAGGCGCCGAAGCCCGTTGCTGGCCCGTCTTGTCGGGGCTCGACCACGATGGCGGGGACGCCGACCGGGCGGGCCGCCAGCACCGCGACCGCTCCCGCGGCCACCGCCGCGCCCGCGTGGTCGTGCCCGTCGGAGCGGGCGCCGGGCAACGCCAGAAACAGCCCGCCGGGGCCGACTTTGCGGGAGTCGAACTCGACGGTGCCGGTGACCCGCAGCTGCGCGGCGTCCCGCGGCGAGATGTCGGCCAGTGTGCCGCCGACGATCTCGGCGACCCGGGCGACGGTCAGATCGATCATGGCCGCGTCCCCGGCGCTTCCAACGCGGCGGCCAGTTCCACCCGGTCGTCGAACGGGCGGGTCTGCCCGGCGCCGCGTTGCCCGGTCTCGTGTCCCTTGCCGGCGATCAGCACGACGTCGCCACCGCGTGCCCACGCGACGGCGTGGCGGATCGCCGCGCGCCGGTCGGCGATCTCGACAACCTCGGCGGCGCCGCGAGCCGTGCCGGCCAGGATCTCGCGACGGATCGCCGCGGGGTCCTCGCCGCGCGGGTTGTCGTCGGTGACGACGACCAGATCGGCCAGTTCGGCGGCGATCTCGCCCATCGGGGCACGCTTGCCCGGATCCCGCTCCCCGCCGGCACCGAACACCACCGCCAGCCGGCCACCGGGCCGCCGGAGGCTGGCCAGCACGGCCCGCAGCGCGCCGGGCTTGTGGGCGTAGTCGACGAGCGCGAGGAAGTCCTGGCCGCGGTCGACCTGTTCCATCCGCCCGGGCACCCTGGTCTCGAGCAGGCCGGGGGCAGCCTGCTCCGGCGACACCCCGACCGCGTCCAGGATCGCCAGCGCGACAAGGCAATTGGCGACGTTGTAGCGACCCGGTAACCGGATGCCCACGCCGTGGTGCACGCCGGCGGGATCCGTCGCGGTGAACTGCTGCCCCCCGGCGCCCAGCGGCGCCACCGCCGAGGCGCGCCAGAGGGCGGGTCGGCCTTCGGCGCTGACGGTGACCGCATCGCCGGCGCGCTCGGCCATCGCGCGCCCGGCCTCGTCGTCGATGCACACCACCACGCGGCGCGCGCGCAGCGGCGAGGCCGGGTCGAACAGCAGCGCCTTGGCCTCGAAGTAGTCGGCCATGGACGGGTGGAAGTCGAGGTGGTCGCGCGACAGGTTGGTGAACCCGCCCACCGCGAATCCGGTGCCGTCCACCCGGCCCAACGTGAGCGCGTGGCTGGACACCTCCATGACCACCGCGTCCACGCCGCGTTCGGCCATCACGGCGAGCATGGCCTGCAGGGCGGGGGCTTCCGGGGTGGTCAGCGCGCTGGGGACGTCGGCGCCGTCCACCCGGATGCCCACGGTGCCGATCAGCCCGGCGACGCGCCCGGCGGCGCGCAGACCGGATTCGACCAGGTAGGTAGTGGTGGTCTTGCCCGAGGTGCCGGTGATCCCGACCACCGTCAGCCGCTCGGAGGGCCTTCCGTACACCGTGGCGGCCAGGGCGCCCAGCACGCGGCGGGGATCGGGGTGCACGAGGACCGGCACGGTCGCGGTTCCGGCGATCTCGGCCACCCCGGCGGCATCGGTGAGCACCGCGACGGCACCGCGGCCGATCGCCTCGCCGGCATACCGGGCGCCGTGGGTGGCGGTGCCGGGCAGCGCGGCGAACAGGTCGCCGGGCAGCACGTCCTGGGCACGCAGGGTCACGCCGGTGACCGGC
>NZ_JBYCLG010000163.1:0-2909 GCF_057473785.1 Mycobacterium sp. TH-M103 | reverse complement strand
AAGGTGACCACGTTGCCGCTCGGGGTGCCCACCCCCCGCATGGTGCGCACCCTGCGCGGGTTCGACCCCGACGTCATTCACCTGGCCTCGCCGGCGCTGCTCGGCTACGGCGGGGTGCGGGCCGCGCGCCGTCTCGGGGTGCCGGCCGTCGCGGTCTACCAGACCGACGTCCCGGGTTTCGCGGCCAGCTACGGCATCGGCATCACCACCCGGGCGGCGTGGGCGTGGTTCCGGCACCTGCACGGCCTGGCCGACCGCACCCTGGCCCCCTCCAGCGCCACGGTGGAGTCGCTGGTGGCCCGGCGCATCCCGCGGGTGCACCAGTGGGGGCGCGGGGTCGACATCATCCGTTATGCGCCCTCGGCGCGTGACGAGGCGCTGCGGCGCCGCTGGTCGCCACAGGGCAGGCCGATCGTCGGGTTCGTGGGCCGGCTCGCGCCGGAAAAACACGTCGAACGCCTCGCCGCGCTGGCCGCCGGCGGCCAGGTGCAGCTCGTCATCGTCGGCGACGGCGTCGACCAGGCCAAACTGCGGTCGGCGATGCCGACGGCGTTGTTCACCGGCGCGCTCTACGGCGCCGACCTCGCCGCGGCCTATGCCAGCATGGACGTCTTCGTGCACACCGGCGAGCACGAGACGTTCTGTCAGGTCGTGCAAGAAGCGCTGGCGTCGGGGCTGCCGGTGATCGCCCCCGACGCCGGCGGCCCGCGTGATCTCGTCACGCCGTGCCGCACCGGATTGCTCCTGCCCGTCAACGAGTTCGAGGCCAGGCTGCCCGCCGCCGTCGCGCATCTGCTCGCCGAACGGCACCGCTACGCGCAGGCGGCCCGGCGCAGCGTGCTTCACCGGAGCTGGCCGGTCATCTGTGACGAGCTGCTCGGCCACTACGAGGCGGTGCTGTCGCCGTTTGCCCGGGCGCAGGTGTCCGCGCGCCTGAGGCGGCGCGCTTAAGGCCCTTCCGCCTCAGGGCATCAGGATGTAGGACATCCCGGGGACGCTCCTGGCATCGCGGGTCCACCACTGGCCGGCGCCGCCATGGGATCCGTTGTTCATCTCCGTGATGTTCACCCACGTGCCGTCGAAGCGTTCGGAGACCGAGTTCACCCAGGCGGCATGGCCGTACGGGCTTACGCCGGGCAGCCACGGCTGGAACACCACGATCGCGCGTGGCTGCGCGTCGGTGACGACCGTCCAACCGTGCGCCCGCGCCGAGTCCGCCCAGTCCATGGCGTTGCCGTCGAGGGCCGGGTAGTACCCGCCGGCGTCGAACCACTTCTGCAGGGCGCCCCACGTGCACTGGCCCTCGGTGGCGGCGTTGACGGACCGGCGCTGTCCCATCGCGCGCCCCGGGCTGGCCGCCGGTGCGGCCCCAGCCGCCGCGGCCGGTTCGGCTTCCGCGGTCGCGGCGAAAACCAGCCCGCCCGCGGTGAGGGCCGCGGCCGCCGCGACGCCGGCGCGCAGCAGGCCGCGGCGGGTAACCACCCGGCATCGCTGCAGCGATGGCGATCTCAGGCCGAATCCCATTGGCGTCGTGCCTCCGTGTGATGGGTGCAGGGTTGAGCTTAGGTAACGACCGTGCGCGCCGAGGGGGAAATCCTAAGATCCGTGCGGGGGCGCCGATCCGCCCCGGTAGCGTCTATTGCGTGAGTCGCGCCGCCCTGGACAAGGATCCCCGCGCCGTCGCGTCGATGTTCGACGGCGTCGCTCGCCGGTACGACCTGACCAACACCGTGCTGTCGCTGGGCCAGGACCGGTACTGGCGCAGCGCGACCCGGTCCGCGCTGCGGATCGGGTCCGGCCAGAAGGTGCTGGATCTGGCTGCGGGGACCGCGGTGTCCACGGTCGAGTTGGCGAAGTCAGGGGCATGGTGCGTGGCGGCCGATTTCTCGGTCGGGATGCTGGCGGCGGGTGCGGCCCGTAGGGTGCCCAAGGTCGCCGGCGACGCGACGCGGCTGCCGTTCGCCGACGGCGTGTTCGACGCGGTCACGATCAGCTTCGGGCTGCGCAACGTCGCCGACCTGCAGGCGGCGCTGCGCGAGATGGCCCGCGTCACCAGGCCCGGCGGGAGGCTGGTGGTGTGCGAGTTCTCCACGCCCACCAGCGCGGTGTTCGCCACCGTCTACAAGGAGTACCTGATGCGGGCGCTGCCGCGGGTCGCGCGGGCGGTGTCCAGCAACCCCGAGGCCTACGTGTACCTGGCCGAGTCGATCCGCGCCTGGCCGGACCAGGCCGCGCTGGCGCACCTGATCGGCGGGGCGGGATGGTCTGGGGTGCGGTGGCGCAATCTGACCGGGGGCATCGTCGCACTGCACGCAGCGTACAAGCCGCTGCGGTGATGCGAGGGCCGGGAACTTAGGAAAACTAGGTCCCGGCGCGCTGGATGAAGCCGACCTGGTCGGGGCAGTAATGGTCGATACCCGCGCCGAGGAACTGCAGCGCCTGGCCCTGGGTGGTGCCGAGCGGCAGGTTCCGCTGCAGGAAGACGGCGGATTGGTGGGCGTCGTGGTCCACGCCGCGCTCGATCCGCTCGCACTCGATCTTGGCGAGCCACGCGAGTTGGTCCTGGGGGCCATAGACGCCGAAGTCGTTGACGGTGTTCTTGAATTCGGTGTCATAGTCGGCCTGCGCCGGCGCGGCCAGCGCGATTGCTGCAGCCGCCACGGCGACGCCCGTGACCAGCCTCGTACGCTTCATTAGCGGGACTATACACCGCGATCACGAATTGATCTCAGGGTCAGGTGAACGGCGTTCGCCGGTCGATCAGCCGGGACAGCCGGCCGGCGCCGCGCCAGGCCCGCGCCACCCAGTCGGCGTCCTCGTCGGTGACCAGGTTGGCCATCACCCGCACCGCGATCGCCATCAACGCGGGGGAGCGCATCGCGATCGGCCCGGTAGCGGGCAGGAACCGC
>NZ_JBYCLG010000162.1:0-2370 GCF_057473785.1 Mycobacterium sp. TH-M103 | reverse complement strand
CTGGGCTACGGCCGCGGCGCCCGCATGGCCTTCGAGCGCGACGCGGTGACCGTGCTGTCCGGGGTGCGCCACGGCATCACCCTGGGCGGGCCCATCGCCGTCGAGATCGGCAACACCGAATGGCCGAAATGGGAAGCCGTGATGGCGACCGACCCGGTCGACGCCGCCGAGCTGGAGAACTCCGCGGCGCGCAACGCGCCCCTGACCCGCCCGCGGCCCGGCCACGCCGACTACGCGGGCATGCTCAAGTACGGCTTCGACGACGCCCGGCCGGTGCTGGAGCGGGCCAGCGCGCGGGAGACCGCCGCCCGCGTCGCGGCCGGGACCATCGCCCGGTCGTTCCTGCGCCAGGCGATGGGTGTCGAGGTGCTGTCCCATGTCGTCGCGATCGGGCCGTCGGAACCCTACGACGGCCCGCCGCCGCGCGCCGAAGACCTGCCCGCGATCGATGCCAGCCCGGTCCGCGCCTACGACAAGGCCGCTGAGGAGTCGATGATCGCCGAGATCGAGGCCGCCAAGAAGGACGGCGACACCCTCGGCGGCGTGGTCGAGGTCGTGGCGCTGGGCCTGCCGATCGGGCTGGGATCGTTCACCAGCGGCGACAACCGGCTCGACGGCCAGCTGGCCGCCGCGGTCATGGGGATCCAGGCGATCAAGGGCGTCGAGATCGGCGACGGCTTTGCCACGGCGCGGCGCCGCGGCAGCCGTGCCCACGACGAGATGTACCCCGGGCCCGACGGTGTCGTCCGGTCGACCAACCGGGCCGGCGGGCTCGAGGGCGGCATGACCAACGGCCAGCCGCTGCGGGTACGCGCCGCGATGAAACCCATCTCCACGGTGCCGCGGGCACTGGCGACGGTCGACATGGCCACCGGCGACGAGGCCGTCGCCATCCACCAGCGCTCGGACGTGTGCGCCGTGCCGGCCGCCGGCGTGGTGGCCGAGACCATGGTGGCGCTGGTGCTGGCCCGCGCGGCGCTGCAGAAGTTCGGCGGCGACTCGCTGACCGAGACCCGCCGCAACATCGACTCCTACCGGCGCGCGGTCGCCGAGCGGGAGGCGCCGGCGGCCCGTGGGACCGCGTGATGGCGCCCAAGGCGGTGCTCGTGGGGCTGCCCGGCTCCGGCAAGACCACTATCGGGCGGCGACTGGCCAGGGCGCTCGACGTGGAGCTGCTCGACACCGACGCGGCGATCGAGCAACGGACGGGCCGCAGCATCGCCGACATCTTCGCCACCGACGGCGAGCCGGAGTTCCGGCGCATCGAGGAGGACGTGGTGCGCACGGCGCTGGCCGACCACGACGGGGTCGTCTCACTCGGCGGGGGCGCGGTCACCAGCCCGGGGGTGCGCGAGGCGCTGGCCGGCCACCCCGTCGTCTACCTGGAGATCAGCGCCCGGGAAGGGGTGCGGCGCACCGCCGGTTCCACCGCGCGGCCGCTGCTGGCCGGCCCCGACCGCGCCGAGAGGTACCGCGACCTGATGGCCCAGCGCGTCCCGCTGTACCGGCGCGTCGCGACGATCCGGGTGGACACCAACCGCCGCAACCCCGGGGCGGTGGTTCGCAACATCGTGGAGCGGCTGCAGGAAACCGAGCCCAGCGGGGCGGCCACATGACCGGGACGACCGCGCCGGTCACCATCGAGGTGGCCGTCGATCCGCCCTACCCGGTGATCATCGGCACCGATCTGGGGGGCGAGCTGGACCGGCTGCTGTCGGGCCGGCACCGCGTCGCGATCCTGCACCAGCCGGCGCTGGCGGCCGGCGCCGAGGAGATCCGCGCCCGGCTGGCCGGCCACGGCGTCGATGCGCACCGCATCGAGATCCCCGACGCCGAAGCCGGCAAGGAGCTGCCCGTCGTCGGGTTCATCTGGGAGGTGCTGGGCCGCATCGGCATCGACCGCAAGGACGCCCTGGTCAGCCTGGGCGGCGGCGCGGCCACCGACGTCGCCGGCTTCGCGGCGGCCACCTGGCTTCGCGGCGTGTCGATCGTGCACATGCCCACCAGCCTGCTCGGCATGGTGGACGCCGCCGTCGGTGGCAAGACCGGCATCAACACCGACGCGGGCAAGAACCTGGTCGGCGCGTTCCACCAGCCGCTGGCCGTGCTGGTCGACCTCGCGACGCTGGAAACGCTGCCGCGCAACGAGCTGGTCTCCGGGATGGCCGAGATCGTCAAGGCGGGGTTCATCGCCGACCCGGTGATTCTCGACCTCATCGAGGCCGACCCGCAGGCCGCCCCGGACCCTTCCGGTGCGGTGCTGCCGGAGCTGGTGCGCCGCGCGATCGCGGTGAAGGCGCAGGTCGTGGCCGCCGACGAGAAGGAGTCGGAGCTGCGCGAGATCCTGAACTACGGCCACACCCTGGGCCA
>NZ_JBYCLG010000161.1:0-16847 GCF_057473785.1 Mycobacterium sp. TH-M103 | reverse complement strand
ACGATCTGCTCGACGAGATTGACGACGTCCTCGAGGAGAACGCGGAGGACTTCGTCCGCGCGTACGTGCAGAAGGGTGGACAGTGACCTGGCAGTTTTCCGACCGCCTGCCCACTAACCCCGCGCTTTCCGAAGCCTCAGCCGTCGATTTGTCCTCGTTTGCCGATCTGCTGCGCCGTCAGGCGCCGGAGTTGCTGCCGGCCAGCCTTGGTGGCGGCGCTCAGGCCGGTGGCCAACTCGCACACGGCACCACCATCGTCGCGCTGAAGTACCCCGGCGGCGTCGTCATCGCCGGTGACCGGCGCTCCACGCAGGGCAACATGATCGCGGGCCGCGACGTCAACAAGGTGTACATCACCGACGACTACACCGCGACCGGGATCGCCGGCACCGCCGCGATCGCCGTCGAGTTCGCCCGGCTGTACGCGGTCGAACTCGAGCATTACGAGAAACTCGAAGGTGTGCCGCTGACGTTCCCCGGCAAGGTCAACCGGCTGGCCACCATGGTGCGCGGCAATCTGGGGGCCGCGATGCAGGGCCTCGTGGCGCTGCCGTTGCTGGCGGGTTATGACATCAACGCCGCGGACCCGCAGAAGGCAGGCCGGATCGTGTCGTTCGACGCCGCCGGCGGCTGGAACATGGAGGAAGAGGGCTACCAGTCGGTGGGATCGGGGTCGGTCTTCGCCAAGTCGTCGATGAAGAAGTTGTACGCGCAGGTGACCGATGCGGATTCCGCCCTGCGGGTGGCCATCGAGGCGCTCTACGATGCCGCCGACGACGACTCCGCCACCGGCGGTCCGGACCTGGTGCGGGGGATCTACCCCACGGCGGCGACCATCGGTGCCGAGGGCGCGGTCGAGGTGCCCGAAGAGCGCATCGCCGCACTGGCGCGTGAGGTCATCGAGAGTCGTTCGCGCTCCGACACTTTCGGCCCGGACGCAGACCTGTGGGGAGAGTCATGAGCTTCCCGTATTTCATCTCGCCCGAGCAGGCGATGCGCGAGCGCAGCGAGCTCGCGCGCAAAGGAATCGCGCGCGGTCGCAGCGTGGTGGCGCTGACCTACGCCGACGGCGTGCTTTTCGTCGCCGACAACCCCTCGCGGCTGCTGCAGAAGATCAGCGAACTGTACGACCGGGTCGGTTTCGCGGCCGCGGGCAAGTTCAACGAGTTCGACAATTTGCGCCGCGGCGGCATCCAGTTCGCCGACACCCGCGGTTACGCCTACGCCCGCCGGGACGTCACCGGCCGCCAGTTGGCCAACGTCTACGCGCAGACGCTGGGCACGATCTTCACCGAGCAGGCCAAACCGTACGAGGTCGAGTTGTGTGTGGCCGAGGTCGCCCATCTCGGTGAGACCAAGCCGCCCGAGCTGTACCGGATCACCTACGACGGGTCGATCGCCGACGAGCCGTATTTCGTGGTGATGGGTGGCACCACCGAGCCGGTCACCACCGCGCTCAAGCAGTCCTACACCGAGAACTCGGAGCTCTCCGACGCGGTGCGGATCGCCGTGAACGCGCTGCGGGCGGGCAGCGCCGAGACGTCGGGCAACGATCAGTCCTCCCTCGGAGTGGCCGGCCTCGAGGTCGCGGTCTTGGACGCCAACCGGCCGCGCCGAGCGTTCCGGCGGATCACCGGACCCGCGCTGGACGCGCTCCTACCGCAATCCGACAACGGTTCCGCGGACGGGGACTCGGGCGGCGGCGAGCCGCCGAAATAGCTTCGACAGCAGCGGCCGGGTGACGGTCGAGGGCGCCGCCGACGGGTCCCTGGCCGAATTCCGCGTGGTGGCAACGTAATCGGCAGTGAATCCCCGCATTCGGCGGCGGTTGACCGGTGGTCGCGCACCTCGCCGGCGGGAACGGCGCCGCCGCTGCTTGACCCGTCAAGGTCGGCAAAAACGTCATTTGCCGCCGCGCTTTCGCGCCAGTGGCGCCCGCAGCCAGTACGCTCGGTAAGGTGCAGCGGCGAATCATGGGCATCGAGACCGAGTTCGGTGTCACCTGCACCTTTCACGGCCATCGCCGGCTGTCCCCGGACGAGGTGGCCCGCTACCTCTTCCGCCGGGTGGTGTCGTGGGGGCGCAGCTCCAACGTTTTCTTGCGCAACGGCGCCCGTCTGTATCTCGACGTGGGCAGCCACCCCGAATACGCGACCGCTGAATGCGACAGCCTGGTGCAGTTGGTCACCCACGACCGGGCCGGCGAATGGGTTCTGGAAGACCTGCTGGTCGACGCCGAGCAGCGGCTCGCCGACGAGGGTATCGGCGGCGACATCTACCTGTTCAAGAACAACACCGACTCGGCCGGCAATTCGTACGGCTGCCACGAGAACTACCTGATCGTGCGGGCCGGCGAGTTCTCCCGGATCTCCGACGTGCTGCTGCCGTTCCTTGTCACGCGCCAGCTGATCTGCGGGGCCGGCAAGGTGCTGCAGACCCCCAAGGCCGCGACGTTCTGTCTGTCCCAGCGTGCCGAGCACATCTGGGAGGGCGTCTCGTCGGCCACCACCCGCAGCCGGCCGATCATCAATACGCGCGACGAGCCGCACGCCGACGCCGAGAAGTATCGCCGGCTGCACGTCATCGTGGGCGACTCGAACATGTGCGAAACCACCACCATGCTGAAGGTGGGCACCGCGGCGCTGGTGCTGGAGATGATCGAGGCCGGCGTTCCGTTCCGCGATTTTTCGCTGGACAATCCCATCCGCGCCATCCGCGAGGTCAGCCATGACACCACCGGGCGCCGGCCGGTCCGGCTGGCGGGCGGTCGTCAGGCCAGCGCGCTGGACATCCAGCGCGAGTACTACGCCCGCGCCGTCGAGCACCTGCAGACGCGGGAGCCGAACGCCCAGGTCGAGCAGATCGTCGACCTGTGGGGCCGCCAACTCGATGCCGTCGAGAGCCAGGACTTCGCCAAGGTGGACACCGAGATCGACTGGGTGATCAAGCGCAAGCTGTTCCAGCGCTACCAGGACCGCTACAACATGGAGCTGTCCGACCCCAAGATCGCCCAGCTGGACCTGGCCTACCACGACATCAAGCGCGGCCGCGGTGTGTTCGACCTGCTGCAGCGCAAGGGCCTGGCTACGCGCGTGACCACCGACGAGGACATCGCCGACGCCGTCGAGAACCCGCCGCAGACCACCCGCGCCCGGCTGCGCGGCGAGTTCATCTCCGCCGCACAGGCCGCGGGCCGCGACTTCACCGTCGACTGGGTGCACCTCAAGCTCAACGATCAGGCGCAGCGCACGGTGCTGTGCAAGGACCCGTTCCGGGCGGTTGACGAGCGGGTCAAGCGGCTCATCGCGAGCATGTAGCGAGTCTGCTGCGTGGCGGGAGACGCCGGCCGCGCGGACGCTTTAGGCTCGGGCAAATGGCGACCTCGAAAGTCGAACGGCTGATGAACCTCGTCATCGCTTTGCTGTCCACCCGCGGCTACATCACCGCGGAGAAGATCAGGTCCAGCGTGGCGGGTTACACCGAGAGCCCCAACGCCGAGGCGTTCTCCCGGATGTTCGAACGCGACAAGAACGAGCTGCGTGATCTGGGCATCCCCCTGGAAGTCGGCCGGGTGTCGGCCCTGGATCCCACCGAGGGCTACCGCATCAACCGGGATGCCTACGCCTTGCCGCCGGTGCAGCTGACCCCGGACGAGGCGGCCGCCGTCGCGGTCGCCACGCAGCTGTGGGAGTCGCCGGAGATGGTCACCGCCACGCAGGGCGCGCTGCTGAAGTTGCGCGCCGCCGGCGTCGACGTGGATCCGGATGCGCCGGTGGCCATCGCCTCGCCGGCGGGGGTGCCGAGTCTGCGCGGTTCGGAGGACGTTCTCGGCGTGCTGTTGTCGGCGATCGAGTCGGGGCAGGCGGTGCGGTTCGCGCATCGCCCGTCGCGGGCCGAGCCCTACACCACGCGCACCGTCGAACCGTGGGGCGTGGTGACGCAGAAGGGTCGCTGGTATCTGGTCGGGCACGACCGCGACCGCGACGACACGCGCATCTTTCGACTGTCGCGCATCGGGGCCGAGGTCACGCCGATCGGACCGCGCGGCGCGATCACCGTGCCCGCCGACGTGGACCTGCGCGGCATCGTGGCCGAGAAAATCGCCCGCGCAGGAGCGGAGGTCCCGACGGGCGAGCTGGCCCGGCTCTGGGTCGCCGACGGCCGGGCCACCGCGCTGCGCCGCGCGGGGAAGTCGGTGGGCGCGCGCCGGCTGGGCGACCGCGACGGCGAGGTGATCGAGGTGGACATCGGATCCACCGAGCGTCTGGCGCGCGACGTCGCCGGATACGGGCCCGACGCCGTCGTGCTGGAGCCGCAGTCCCTGCGCGACGACGTGCTGGACAGGTTGCGCGCCCACGCGGGCGGGGAGGAAGGCCGGTGACAGCCGTGTCCGCCCGGCTCGTCCGGCTGCTCAACATGGTGCCGTATTTCCAGGCACACCCGCGGATCACCAGAGCCGAGGCTGCGGCCGGCCTGGGTGTGTCCGACAAGCAGCTGGAAGAGGACCTCAACCAGCTGTGGATGTGCGGGCTGCCCGGCTACTTCCCGGGTGACCTCATCGACTTCGAGTTCTCCGGCGACACCATCGAGGTGACGTTCTCGGCGGGCATCGACCGGCCGCTCAAGCTCACCTCGCCCGAGGCGACCGGCCTGTTGGTGGCGTTGCGGGCACTGGCCGACATTCCGGGCGTCGTCGATCCCGAGGCGGCGCGCAGCGCGATCGCCAAGATCGAGGCTGCCGCCGGAGCCGTCGGGCAACAGGGCCCGCGGCTCTCGGCGGCCACCGGCGCGCCGGCGCCCGCCGAGAGCCGCGTCGCGGCGGTGGTGCGCACGGCGCTGCAGGGCCAGCGCGCGCTGGCCATCGATTACTACTCGGCCTCACGCGACACCCTGAGCAGCCGTGTCGTCGACCCCATCCGGGTGCTGCTGATCGCCGGCCACAGCTACCTCGAGGCATGGTCGCGCGACGCGGAAGGGGTCCGGCTGTTTCGCTTCGACCGGATCGTGGATGCGCGCGAGCTGGATGAACCTGCCGCTCCGCCCGAACCGGCGCGGCAGGCGCCGCCGGACACGTCGCTGTTCGACGGCGACCCGGCACTGCCGTCGGCCAGGCTGCGGGTGGCGCCCTCGGCGTCGTGGATGTTCGAGTACTACCCGATGCGGGAGGTTCGCGAGCTGGACGACGGATCGTGCGAGGCCGTGATGACGTACGCCTCCGACGAGTGGATGACGCGCCTGGTGCTGGGCTTCGGCCCGGCCGTCCGGGTGCTCGAACCGGAATCGCTGGCGCGGCGGGTGCGGGACGCCGCGGCGGCGGCCCTCGAGCTCTACCGGGGTCAAGACCAGACGTGACCGGCCTCTACCACGCCGGGCTGCGGAGCCACCGGCATCGCGCCACCCTGCGGTAGCATCGGGTGGACGTCTGGAGGTAATGAACGTGGGCAGTCTTAGTCCGTGGCACTGGGCGATCCTCGCTGTGGTCGTGATCGTCCTGTTCGGTGCCAAGAAGCTCCCCGATGCGGCACGCTCGCTGGGTAAGTCGATGCGCATCTTCAAATCCGAGATCCGTGAAATGCAGAGCGAGAGCAAATCGGAGGCGTCCGCGATCGACACATCGTCGGCGAACCCCACTCCCGTGCAAGCGCAGCGAGTCGACCCTCCCGCGGCTACCGAGCAGGGTCACACTGAAGCACGCCCGGCATAGCGCGGCAGCATCCCCGTGGTGCCCGGTCACCACTGACCCGGCGTCGTGAACGTCTCCAAAGTTTCAGCGCGCACCGCCGCCGTGCTGAAGCGGCTCAATCCCCGTAACCGGCGCAGCCGCACCAATCCCGACGCGACGATGTCGCTGGTCGACCACCTGACCGAGTTGCGCACCCGGCTGCTGGTCTCGCTGGCCGCGATCCTGGTCACCACGATCTTCGGGTTCGTCTGGTATTCGCACCCGGTCTTCGGGATGGAAAGCCTCGGCGAGTGGCTGCGCCATCCCTACTGTTCCCTGCCGGCGTCGGCGCGGGCCTCCATCAGCGCCGACGGGCAGTGCCGGCTGCTGGCCACCGCACCGTTCGACCAGTTCATGCTGCGGCTCAAAGTCGGGTTGACGGCCGGGGCGGTGCTGGCCTGCCCGGTGTGGCTGTACCAGCTCTGGGCGTTCATCACGCCGGGGCTGTACCGGAACGAGCGTCGCTTCGCGATCGGGTTCGTCGTCCCCGCCGCGGGGTTGTTCGCCGGCGGCGCGATGCTGGCCTATTTCGTACTGTCCAAGGCGCTGGGCTTCCTGCTGACCGTGGGCAGCGACGTGCAGGTGACCGCGCTGTCCGGGGACCGGTACTTCGGCTTTCTGATCAACCTGCTGGTCGTCTTCGGGGTCAGCTTCGAATTCCCTCTGCTGATCGTCATGCTCAACATGGCCGGGTTGCTGACCTACCAGCGGCTGAAGGCCTGGCGGCGCGGCCTGATCTTCGGCATGTTCGTGTTCGCGGCGGTGTTCACGCCCGGCTCCGACCCGTTCTCGATGACGGCACTGGGCGTGGCGTTGTCGGTGCTTCTCGAGTTCGCCATCCAGATCGCCCGGCTGCACGACAAGCGCAAGGCCAGACGCGAAGCCCAGGCCGAGATTCCCGACGACGTGGCCTCGGTCATCGAGCGGCCCGGCCCGGTGACCCCCCCGGTGCCCGAGCCGTCGTTCACCACGGGGCAGCACGACGATGTCACTTAGCCTCGTCACCCGCGAGTGTGCGCGTCGGTACGGCGACACGCCGCCGGGGCCGGCATTCTGCGCACCCTCGCGGCGCGCAAGGGCGGCCGCGTGACCGAGCTGGCGCGGTTCGTCACCGAGCTGCCGTTCGCCCTCGACGCCTTTCAGCGGCGCGCCTGCGAGGCGCTGGAGCGGGGCCACGGTGTGCTGGTCTGCGCGCCGACCGGCGCCGGCAAGACGGTGGTCGGCGAATTCGCCGTGCACCTGGCGCTGGCGGCCGGCGGCAAGTGCTTCTACACCACGCCCCTCAAGGCGCTCAGCAACCAGAAGCACACCGACCTGACGGCGCGCTACGGCCGCGACCGCATCGGCCTGCTGACCGGCGACCTGTCGGTCAACGCCGATGCGCCGGTGGTGGTCATGACCACCGAAGTGCTGCGCAACATGCTCTACGCCAATTCGCCTGCCCTACATGGGCTTTCCCACGTGGTGATGGACGAGGTGCACTTCCTCGCCGACCGGATGCGTGGTCCGGTGTGGGAGGAGGTCATCCTGCACCTGCCCGACGAGGTGCGCCTGGTCAGCCTGTCGGCGACGGTGAGCAACGCCGAGGAGTTCGGCGGCTGGATCCAGACCGTGCGGGGCGACACGACGGTGGTGGTCGATGAGCACCGGCCGGTGCCCCTGTGGCAACACGTGCTGGTCGGCAAACGGCTCTACGACCTGTTCGACTACCGCGATTCCGAGGCCGGCGAGCCCCCAGACGGCAGCCGCGAGCCGCGCGTCAACCCGGACCTGCTGCGCCACATCGCACACCGCCGGGAGGCGGACCGGATGTCGGACTGGCGAGGTCCCCGCCGCCACGGTTCCGGACGCCCGGGTGGCAGGCCGCGGTTCTACCGCCCGCCCGCCCGGCCCGACGTGATCGCGACCCTGGACTCCGAGGGCCTGCTACCTGCGATCACGTTCGTGTTCTCCCGGGCGGGGTGTGACGCCGCGGTCCACCAATGCCTGCGCTCGCCGCTGCAACTGACCACCCAGGAGGAGCGCGCGCAGATCGCCGAGGTGATCGACCACCGGTGCGGCGATCTGGCCGACGCCGACCTGGAGGTGCTCGGCTACTACGAGTGGCGCGAGGGCCTGCTGCGCGGCCTGGCGGCCCACCATGCCGGCATGCTGCCGGCATTCCGGCACACCGTCGAGGAGCTGTTCGCCGCCGGCCTGGTCAAGGCGGTGTTCGCCACCGAGACGCTGGCGCTGGGCATCAACATGCCCGCCCGCACGGTGGTGCTGGAGCGGCTGGTGAAGTTCAACGGCGAGCAGCACGTGCCGCTCACGCCGGGGGAGTACACGCAGCTGACCGGGCGCGCCGGCAGGCGCGGCATCGACGTCGAGGGCCACGCGGTGGTGCTCTGGCAACCCAGCGAGGAGACCACCGAACCGTCGGCGGTGGCCGGCCTGGCGTCGACCCGCACCTTCCCGCTGCGCAGTTCGTTCGCGCCGTCCTACAACATGACGATCAACCTGGTGCAGCACATGGGCCCGGAACAGGCGCACCAGCTGCTCGAGCAGTCCTTTGCCCAGTACCAGGCCGACCGGTCGGTCGTCGGCCTGGTCCGCGGCATCGAGCGGGGCACCAAGATGCTCGACGAGATCGCCGCCGAACTGGGTGGGCCGAAGGCGCCGGTCCTGGACTACGCCCGATTGCGCGCGCGGATCACCGAATTGGAGCGCGCGCAGTCGCGCGCCTCCCGGCTGCAACGCCGCCAGGCGGCCAGCGACGCGCTGGCCGCGCTGCGCAAAGGCGACATCATCAACATCACCCAGGGCCGACGCGGCGGGCTTGCGGTGGTGCTCGAGTCGGCCCGCGACAGCGACGATCCGCGGCCCCTGGTGCTGACCGAACACCGGTGGGCGGGCCGGATCTCCTCGGCGGACTATTCGGGTGCGCCGGGTCCGCTCGGGTCGATGTCCTTGCCGAAGCACGTCGAACACCGCCAGCCGCGCGTGCGGCGCGATCTGGCATCGGCGCTGCGTTCGGCCGTGGCCGGACTGGCCGTCCCGTCGCGGCGCCGTGGCGGCGGTGACGGCGACGGCGAGTTCCACGATCCGGAGCTCGCGGAGTTGCGAGCGCAGCTGCGCCGGCATCCGTCGCACAACAGTCCGGGCCTGGAGGCGCGGGTTCGTCAGGCCGAGCGCTACCTGCGCATCGAGCGGGACAACGCGCAACTGGAGAAGAAGGTGGCCGCGGCCACCAACTCGCTGGCGCGCACCTTCGACCGGATCGTCGGGCTGCTCACCGAGCGGGGCTTCATCGAGGGCCCGGCCGCCGATCCCCACGTCACCGACCATGGCCGGCTGCTGGCCCGCATCTACAGCGAGAGCGACCTGCTGGTGGCCGAATGCCTGCGCACCGACGCGTGGGCGGGATTGAAGCCCGCCGAGTTGGCGGCGGTGGTCTCCGCGGTGCTCTACGAGACCCGGGGCGGCGACGGGGCCGGCTCCGGGTTCGTCGCCGAGGTGCCGACCCAGCGGTTGCGGCAGGCGCTGCAGCAGACGTCCCGGATGTCGACCGCGCTGCGCGCCGACGAGCAGGCCCACCGCATCGCCCCGAGCCGCGAGCCCGACGACGGCTTCGTCAACGTCATCTATCGCTGGGCGCGGACCGGTGACCTGACGGCGGCGCTGGCCGCCGCGGACGTCACGGGCACCGGTTCGCCGTTGCTGGCGGGAGACTTCGTGCGCTGGTGCCGGCAGGTGCTCGACCTGCTCGACCAGGTGCGCAACGCCGCCCCCGACGCCGATCTGCGGGCGGTCGCCAAGCGCGCCATCAACGACGTTCGGCGCGGCGTCGTCGCTGTTGACGCCGGGTAGGCTGTGCCGGAGCTACGGTGACACCGTAACGAGAAGCCAAGACGTCAAGGGGCTGAGGAGAAACGATGAGCGGACCGCAGGGATCCGAGCCGGACCAGCAGTGGCAACCGCCCGGTCACAGTGGCGACCAGTCCTCGGAAGCGGCCCAGGCAGGATCGCCCTGGCAGCAGCAGCCGAACCAGGACGCGGGGTGGCAGACCCCGGCCTACACGCCGCCCCCCGGGTATTCGCCGTACCAGCAGCAGGGGGAGCAGGCCTACCCGCAGCAGCCCGGCTATGGGCAGCCCGAGCAGCAGTACGGTGGGCAAACCCCCCAGTACGGTCAATACGGCCAGCCGACTCAGTACGGTCAGTACGCCCAGCCGGGCCAGTACGCCCAGCCGGGCCAGTACGCCCAGCCGGGCCAGTACGCCCAGTACGGCCAGCCGGGTCAGTACGGTCAATACGGCCAGCCGGGCCAGTACCCGCAGCAGTTCCCGCCTTACGAGCAACCGGGCAAGAAGCGCTCGACCACGCTGATCGCCGGGGTGGTCGGCGTGATCGCCTTCCTGCTCATCGCCGCCGTGCTGGTGCTCGGCTTCTGGGAGCCGGGCTTTTTCGTCACCACCAAGCTGGACATCAAAAAGGCCCAGACCGGCGTCCAGCAGATCCTGTCGGATGAGACCAACGGCTACGGCGCCCGCAACGTCAAAGACGTCAAGTGCAACAACGGCGCCGACCCGACCGTCAAGAAGGGCGCCAGCTTCGATTGCAGCGTGAGCATCGACGGCGCGCAGAAGCACGTGACGGTGACCTTCCAGGACAACAAGGGCACGTACGAGGTCGGCCGGCCCCAGTAGGGGCGGTCAACCGGGCAGCGCGTCGAGCGCCTTCTGCAGCCGCGCGATCGACGAGCCGACACCGAGCTCGGTGGCCAGCCGTGCGGTGCGCTGCGGGTCGGCGGCCGTCAGGGGCAGCGCGTCGGTCGGAGTCGACAGGGTGACCGGCGCGTCGGTGGCCACCCGTACCACCGGTTGGGCGGCCTCGATGTAGTCGGCGGCGGCCAGCAGTTTCGTACGAAGTCCCTTGGCCATCTTCGATTTCGGGTCGCCGGCGGCGGCGACGATCTGCTGCAGCGAGCCGTGCTGTGCCAGCAGCGTCGCCGCCGTCTTCTCGCCGATGCCCGGCACGCCGGGCAGACCGTCGGACGGATCGCCGCGCAACAATGCCAGCTCGGCATAGGCCGCCCCGGCGCGGTCGACGGGCACGCCATAGTGATCGGCCACTTCGGCGGGACCGAACAGGGTCGCGTTGGTCAGCCCGCGGCCCAGGTAGAGCACCCGCACCGGCACCGGGTCGTCGGCGACCACTTGCAGCAGGTCGCGGTCGCCGCTGACCACGACGACCGGGTCGTCGCGTTCCCGCGCCGCCAGCGTGCCCAGCACGTCGTCGGCCTCGAACCCGGCCGCGCCGGCCATCGGGATCCCGAGCGCGTCCAGCAGATCGGTGATCATGTCGACCTGCGGCGTCAGGTCGTCGGGAACCTCCTCGACGTCGGGTTGGCCCTCGGATCCCGGCCCGCTGACTTCCTGAGCCACCCGGTGCGCCTTGTAGGACGGGATCAGGTCCACCCGGAACTGCGGCCGCCAATCCAGGTCCAGGCACACCGCCAGCCGGCCGGGGCGCTGCCGGGTGATCACCACGGCCATGGAGTCGATGAAGCCGCGGACGGCGTTGACCGGCCGGCCGTCGGGAGCGGTGATCGAGGAGGGCACGCCGAAGTAGGAGCGGAACCACATGCTGGCGCCGTCGAGCAGCAACAGTGGTGATCGCATGCCGGGTATGGTCTCACGCCTGCTCGCCGTGGGTGCCGCACCGGGCTAGCCTGGCTGCCGTGGACGCAGACCGATTCGACGCGAGCGTGTATGCCCGCCGCCTGGCCGCGGCGGCCGCCGCGACCGCCGACGCGGGTCTCGACGCCCTGGTGATCACCCCGGGCTATGACCTGCGGTACCTCTGCGGATCGCGGGCCCAGACGTTCGAACGGCTCACCGCGCTGGTGTTGCCGGCCGCCGGCGATCCGATGGTCGTGGTGCCGCGCCTCGAACTGGCCGCCCTGAAGGGGTCCGCGATCACGGAACTGGGCTTGGCAGTGCGCGATTGGGTCGACGGCGATGACCCTTACGCGCTGGTGGGCACGGCCTTGGGCGGGGGCCGCGTCGCGACCGCCGTCACCGATTCCATGCCGGCGCTGCACCTGCTGCCGCTGGCAGGGGCGCTCGGCGTGCTGCCGGTGCTGGCCACCGGGGTGATGCGCGGGCTGCGGATGGTCAAGGAGGCGTGCGAGATCGACGCGTTGCGCAAGGCCGGTACGGCCATCGACCGGGTGCACGCCCGGGTGCCGGAGTTCCTCGTTCCCGGGCGCACCGAAGCCGACGTGGCCGCCGACATCTCCGAAGCCATTGTCGCCGAAGGGCATTCGGACGTCGCGTTCGTCATCGTCGGCTCGGGACCGCACGGCGCCGATCCGCACCACGGCTACTCGGACCGCGAACTGCGGGTGGGCGACATCGTCGTCGTCGACATCGGGGGAGCCTACGAGCTCGGCTATCACTCCGACTGCACCCGCACCTACAGCATCGGGGACCCCGAACCCGAGGTGGCCCAACGCTATTCGGTGCTCGAGCGTGCCCAGCGTGCGGCCTTGGACGCGGTGCGCCCGGGCGTGAGCGCCGAGCAGGTCGACGCCGCGGCCCGCGAGGTGCTGGCCGAAGCGGGGCTCGCGGAGTATTTCGTGCACCGCACCGGGCACGGGATCGGCCTGTCGGTGCACGAGGAGCCCTACATCGTCGCCGGCAACGACCTGCCGCTGACGGAGGGGATGGCCTTTTCCATCGAGCCCGGCATCTACTTCCCCGGCCGGTGGGGTGCGCGCATCGAGGACATCGTCGTCGTCACCGCCGACGGCGCCCTGGCCGTCAATCACCGGCCGCACGAGTTGATCGTGGTGCCCGTGTCTCGGTGATGGTGTCACCGGGGCCGCGTAGGTTGGGCGGGGTGTCACTCCTGGGGGATCTCACACTGCTTCCGCTTCGCGTCGCACGCCACATCGCCGGCGCCGTCGTGCACACCCTCGCGCCCGCACCGGCTCCGCCTGCCGAGCTGGTCGTGGTCGGCGGCATGCCCGAAGGCGTACCGCCGGCGGCGCTGCGGCCCGAGCCGCCGCTTCCCGTGCCGTCGGACTGGCCGTTCGGCGAGGAGTTCCCCCGCACCTGCGGCGCGGGCCGGGTGGCCGGCGGTGCATTGTTCTGGACCGACTTCATCTACGACGACCACGGTGCGACGGGCCTGCCCGTCGGGGACCTGAAGATCCAGGCGCCACCCCGGGGCACCTACGTCTATCCGGCCGGGCCCGCGGCCCGCAACGGCGCCGACATCTTCCGGGTCGCCATCGGGCTCACCGACACCGACACCTGGTGGCGAATCGACTGGAACACGCTGCTGGACGCCTCGGTGCCGATCGCGCTGTTCGCCATCGACACCGGCCGCGGCGGGTCGGCCGCCGCGACCTGGCCCGCCGGGGCCGGCGTGCGCTCGAGGGGTGTCGACCTGGCGTTGCGCATCTCGGGGCGCGGCGCCGCGCTGATCGACATGTCCTCGCAGGTGAGCACGCCGGTCGAGCACAGCGTGGACATGGAGTCGCGGTCGTTTCTGGCGCGGGTGCCGCGGTCGCTGGCCGAGCCCGCCGGAAGCTGGACCGTGCGAGTGGGCGCGGGCCTGGCCAACGAGGCCGGGGACGGGTTCGCCGACGTGCCCGCCGACCACGGCGCGCTCCCGGGCCAGCCAAACGTCTACAACGTCGCCTTCCGTACCAACGCGCAGGAAGCGCCGCACCTGAACTTCTGGTCCGATGCGGCGCAGGCCGCGGCGCTGACCAAAGGCGACGTGTCGGAGTTCGCCGTCACGGTGGCGTGGGACCGGCTCGCGTCCGGCCGGGCCGATCCCGAGCCGGTCGTCACCGGCCCCTCGACGCGTTGGTACGTGTCCTCCGTCGAGTTGGGGCAGGGGGTGGCTCCCGACGACATTTTCAGTCTCAAGCCGCAGTTCCTGGGGCGCGTGCAGCCCTATTCGATCTGCGTGCCGTCGAGCTTCAAGCCCGGCCAGTCGCTGCCGCTGACGCTGCTGCTGCACTCGCTGGCGCTCGGGCAGAACCAGTTCGCCGCGATCGACCCGCGCCTGCTGCACGAGGTATGCGAGGGCCGCGACTCGGTGGTGATCACGCCGCTGGCCCGAGGGCCGTCGACCTGGTATTTCGGCACCGGGGAACTCGACGTCTGGGAGGTGTGGGCGCGGGTGGCCGAACAACTGGGCACCGACCCCAACCGCACCGTGATCTCGGGCTACTCGATGGGCGGATACGCGGCCTACAAGCTAGGTCTGAGCTATCCCGAGGTGTTCGCACAGGCCGTGGTGCTCGCGGGACCACCGGCGTGCGGCGTCCGGTTGCTTCCCGACGTCGACATCCCGGCCGACGTCGACCCGGACTCGACCTGCGCGCGCGAAGGCGACACGTGGAAGCTGCTGGTGAACGCCCGCTGGCTGCCCTACGTCATCGCCCAGGGATTGATCGACGAGCTGGTGCCGTTCACCTCGGTCGCCGAGCAGGTACTCGAGCTCGATCGGCTGGGCTACCGCCACCGGTTCACGACCTACCCGCTCGAGGACCATCTCGCCTGGGTGTTGCAGGACAAGTTCGAGGACCCGATCTCCCACATGGGAACCGGTCTGCGCCAAGCCGATCCCGGACACATCACCTTCGCGTGGTACCCGCAGTTGGTGCATCCCGACCTGGGTATCGGACCGCACCGGGTGTGGTGGTTGTCGGACCTGACGGCCGATCCCGCGGTGACGGAGCGGCGCGGCGCCGTCGCGGAAGTCGACGCGCGGTCCTACGCCCGGCCGGACCCGACGCACACCGTGCATTATGACCGCGGCGTGGTGCTGAACTTCGAGCCGACCCCCGGGGTGTACAGCGCGCTGGACTGGCGGGTGGGGGCACCCCCGGCCCCGATGCCGTATCTGACGCTGCGGTTGACCGGGGTCGCCGGCCTCACGCTGGATGTTGCGCGTGCCGGTCTGGCCGCACTGCCGGCGTCGACGATCATGGTGACCACCGACGCCGCCGCGCGCGTCACGCTCGGCGGGTTGCCCGTTGGGGTCGAGGTGCGTCTGGATGGCGAGCCTGCGGGATCGCCCGTCGCGGTGCCGGCTGGGCGGCATCAGATCACGTTGGGGGCGCGCCGGCCTGTTAGCGCGTGAGTTGTGCTGTTTTGTTCGTGAGGGCTAGCTTGGCGGCGCGGCCCCTTGGGTGATTAGCACCGATCGCTGGCGAGGTGAGAATTCCGCGGGTGACTCCGTTGGTGGTGGACCCTGTGGTGTTGTCTGCTGCGGGCGCCGCCGTGGTGGCGGCCGGGGATGGGCTGGCTGCGAATCTCACGGTGCTGGTGGGTGGGTTTGCGGCCAACACCGGGCACGATCATGGCGGGACGGCGCTCGGGTTGGGGTATCAGTGCGCGGGCCAGTCGCTGGTGAGCGCGGCGGCGGCCGTGGTGAATGCGTGCCGGTTCAACGGGGCCAAGATCGAGCTGTCGGGTGCGCTGAGCGCGTCCACTGCGCTCGTCGGTGGCCAGCAGATTCCCGAAGGCGCGCAGATCGGTGAGGTGTTGTCGCAGATCGGTGACCATGCGAGCAGCGTCGGCGCGCAATGCGGGAAGCTGGCCGCGACCCTCGACCGGTTCGCCGAGGAGGTGAGCTACGCCCAGAAAGCGATCCGGGACCTGTTGCACCGGTTGGGGTCGCTGGGCGATATCGCCCACGATATCGCGTTGGTCTTGGAGGGCAAGGCGTTCGACGAGGTGGAAAGGATCGCCGCGGACATCAACGCCGTCCTGCATTGCCTGGGCCGGGAAGCCCCGGCGTGGGAGCAGTCGCTGGATGGGGGCGTGCAGGCCGTCGACGGCCTGGTGGTGGGGATGGAGCGGTTTATGGGCGGCCAGTTCACCCATTTCCTGGGCCAGCAGGTCGGCAATCAGGTGGCGGCGACGTTTGACACCTGGGTCAACACCGGTGAGGGGTTCCTCAAGGGCGCCTACGAGATGGCCAGGGGCATCGAGGGGGTGGATCCGTGGTGGTTTGTGCTCGACCCGCAGGGCGCGGCGGCCACCTGGAAGACCATGACCAAAACGGGTCTGCTCAACCACGTCCTCAACCCCCAGGATGCCGTGGACGCCGACAAGCAGATGGTCGGATCGCTGCTGCACCTGGACGATTGGCGCGCCGATCGCCCGGGATTGGGGTTGGGGGAGAACCTCTTCGACGTCGCGACGCTGGTTGTGCCCGGGGTCGGTGAGGCCGGAGCCGGGGCCAAGGGTGCCGCCGCGGCAGGGCGGGCCGCCGAAGAAGGTGGTCAGGCCGCCGGCGTTGCCGGGCGTGGTGCGGGAGCCGCCGGTGCCGGCGGCGCGCTGGGCGATATCGGCAAAGCCGGGGCGGGGCTGACCAAAGACCTCGACGGCCTCACCGGAGATCTAGCCAAGCCCGAATCCCCGCGCGGCGCCCAACCCGTCGGACGGCCGACCGACACGCTGGCCCCGGCCCCCGTCAAGCACGCACCACACCCGGACGACCCCGCGCCGGCAGGTGGCGCGCACGAGCCGGCACCGGCCCCGCCGGACGGTCTGCGCGAACCAGCGTCAGCCCCGACCTTGCATGAACCGGGGTCGACGCCGACGGATACACCGCACGAACCGTCGTCGTCTCCGCCGGCCAAAGGTCCGCACGATCCGGTGCCGGCCGTCGCCGGCGGCGCCCGTGAATCGTCCTGGGCGGACGTGCCGGCGGCCGAGCAGGTGCCGCAATTTCCCGGTGGATCGCCCGCCGCGCCAGCATCCGACGCTGCGCACCCACCTGCGCCGGCTGACGCATCGCCTGCGCCTCGCACTTCCGATTTCGCTCCTGCCAGCGGTCGTCCGGCTGAATTGCCAACTCCGCGTGTTGGTGGGCCAGGGACGCCAGGCGACGGCGTGTCGGCTGGTCAGCACCAAGGAAAACCGCCGCACGGCCTGATCTGCGTGGACATGGTGATGGCGGTGCGTCAGACGGCTACTCGCGTGAGCCGCACCTGCACGATGGAACACCTCAGAGGCCAGGGTCCCGGAAAAGTCACGTCTCATGAGGTCAGGATCAATTTGAGGGCGTGATCTGGGTGTCTGGCGTGGTGGCGGAGGCCGGCGGCGATGTT
>NZ_JBYCLG010000160.1:0-1715 GCF_057473785.1 Mycobacterium sp. TH-M103 | reverse complement strand
GACGCCGTGGGTGTTTCGGTCCAGCAGGTCGATGGACAGGATCATCTGGGTCAGGTTGGTGCCGACCGCCCGGTGGGTGATCTCCACGCCGACCGGGGGGCGCGTCGCGCCGGAGGTGTACTGCAAGTGCGAGACGTCGTCCATGCCGAGCTCGGTGGGGGCGAACGACTCCCCCTCCGAGTCGGGGATCTGATCGATGAGCAAGACCTGCGGACGTTGCGGGCGCGGCAGGTTGGTCAGGAAGTCCTCGACGGCGCCCGCGGCCTCCGTCGTGGTGAGGATCACCGACGGCTGCGAGTCGCGCAGCGCCGTGTCGAGGCGTTCGGCGTGGCCCGGCAGTTCGGGCGCGAACAGCGGCACGGCGATGGCGCCGGCCTTGATCGCCGCGTAGAACCCGGCGACGTAGTCGATGCCCTGCGGTGCGAGGACCGCGACCCGCTCGCCGCGGCTCGCGGCGCGCTGCACCCGGGCGCCGATGGCCTGGAGCCGGGCGCCGAACTGTGTCCAGGTCACCCCTTCGGCGCGGCCGTCGGCACCGTGGTTGTAGTCCAGGTAGCGGTAGGCCACGGTGTCGCCGACGTTCGCGACGTTGCGCTCGATCAGGGAGATCAGCGTGACGTCCGGGGGCAGCACGATCTCGCCGTTGGCGTCCAGGCAGTCCTCGATGTCGAGGAGCCCGGGGACACTCCTGTCGCTCTGCGGGGAACCGGAATTCATAAGCGCAGTGTAGGCAACGGCGACCCCGCGCCGACCGGCTCCGCGGCGTGATCGCCGGAGGCCGACTCGGTGCGCGGTACGGTACCAGCAACGCCGTTCGAGGTCGCTCGCGTTTGCCGGGCAGAGCCAGGGAGGAACGTATGTCGGGTCGTAGGTTCACCTTCGAGATCAACCGGACCAGCAGCGCGCCGGCCGCGACGCTGTTCGGGCTGGTGACCGACGGCGCGAACTGGTCGAAATGGGCCAAGCCAATAGTGTTTCAGTCGAGTTGGGCGCGGCAGGGTGACCCGGCACCTGGTGGCGTTGGCGCCATTCGCAAGGTCGGGATGTGGCCGGTGTTCGTGCAGGAGGAAACCGTCGAGTACGAACCGGATCACCGCCACGTCTACAAGCTGGTCGGGCCCGCGAGCCCGGTCAAGGACTACCGCGGCGAGGTGACCCTCACCCCGAACCCCGCCGGCGGCGCCGACATCCGCTGGACCGGCTCGTTCGTCGAGGGTATCCGCGGCACGGGACCGCTGATGCGGGCGGCGCTGGGGGGCGCGGTGCGGTTTTTCGCCGATCGGCTGGTCAAGGCGGCCGAACGGCAGGGCTGACCGTTATCCCTCTGTCGCACAAGCGCTTTCGCGGGCAGTAAGCGGCGATGTAGCGGGTCGCCACGGAGATCACTAAGCTGGGCTAAGTGATTGGTGTCGTCATCGCGGGTGCCGGCCCCAACGGGCTGATGCTGGCCGGCGAACTCGGGTTGGCCGGGATCCGTCCCGTCGTGCTGGACCCGATGCCGGGGCCCAACCCGCAGCGACGAGCCAACGGCATTTTCGGCCAAGGGGTTCGGATCCTCGACCACCGTGGTCTCTACGGCGCCCTCGCCGGTACCGACGAACCACTCCGGCGCAACCCCCGCCCGATGTTCGCCGCCTTCCCGCTGGATCTGACGCAGGTGCCGGATTCGCAGGTCTTCCTGCTCCCCGTGCAGCAGCCCAGGCTCGTGCAGGTGC
>NZ_JBYCLG010000159.1:0-2295 GCF_057473785.1 Mycobacterium sp. TH-M103 | reverse complement strand
GCAGCCGTCGGCCGTCGTCACGGTGACGCCGTCGACCGTGCACAGCCGGAACCAGCGCGCGTCCTGGGTGGGCACGTTGAACTCCGGGCGCCGGTGGGCTTCGGGGTCGGCGGCGGTCATGTTGTGCGCGATCCCCCGCAGCAGCCGGTAGCCGATCGAGACGGGGTTGACCGGGGGTTTCATCGCCGTGCACTGGTGGGCCGGGGCCGGCAGCTCGCTGGCCGCCGGCAGCACGACCGCGTCGGGGTACTGCTTGCGGATGCGGTGCACCTCCGGCAGCGCCGATTCCAGGATGGAGAAGATGTGCTCGGGGCCGGCCAGGAAGTCGTCGATGGCCCTGTTCTGAATAGCCACCGTCGAATATTCAAGGCAGGCAAGGTGTTTCAGTGTCGCCTTGAGATGGCTGCGGACCAGTCCGGTGACTTGGGTTCTTGGACCGTCCCAGTGCATGGCCGCGACCACCAGCCGGTTGCGCAGGTGGAAGTAGGCCTGCCAGTCGATCGCGTCGTCCTTGTCGCTCCAGGCCATGTGCCAGATCGCCGCACCGGGCAGCGTGACGGTCGGGTAGCCGTGCTCGGCGGCCCGCAGGCCGTAGTCGGCGTCGTCCCACTTGATGAACAGCGGCAGCGGCTGGCCCAGCTCCTCGGCGACCTGGCGCGGGATCATGCACGTCCACCAGCCGTTGTAGTCGACGTCGATGCGGCGGTGCAGCAGCTTGCTCTTGTCGTTGTTGTCGTTGAGCGGGTATTCGGCGAAGTCGTGGTCGTACTCGGCGTGTGGCGCCGCGGTCCACATGAAGTTGGCCCGGTTCACCACCTCGCCCATGATGTGCAGGTGTGAGGGCTCCTGCAGGTTGAGCATCTGGCCGCCGATCAGCATCGGGGTCCGGGCGAAACGGTGCATCGCCAGCACCCGCAGGATCGAGTCGGGCTCGATGCGGATGTCGTCGTCCATGAACAGGATCTGCTGACAGTCGGTGTTCTTCAGCGCCTCGTACATGACGCGGCTGTAGCCGCCGGACCCGCCGAGGTTGGGCTGGTCGCAGATGGTCAGCCGGTTGCCCAGCCGGGCGGCGGCGGCGGGGAAGTCGGGATGGTCGCGCACCTTGCGCACGCCCTGGTCGGGCACGATCACCGCGCCGATGACCTCGTCGACCAGCGGGTCGGCGGTGAGGTCGGCCAGGGCGTTGGCGCAGTCGGCGGGCCGGTTGAACGTCGGGATGCCGACCGCGATGTTGGCCGTGCCGGGGGCGGGTTCGGCGGCGTACCAGCCGCCGGAGCGCAGGGTGACCGGGGTGTCGGTGGTGATGTCGAACCAGATCCACCCGCCGTCCTCGAACGGCTGCAACCCCACCTCGATCTCGACCACGCACGGCTCGTCGTCGCTGCCGGCGAACTGGCGGCCCTCGACGAAGATCCGCGCACCGGTGGCCTTGGTGCGGTAGACGTCGACGCGGCCGGCGCCCGTGACCTCGACCCGCAGCACGACCGACGTGCAGATCGTCCAGCGCCGCCAGTAGCTGGCCGGGAACGCGTTGAAGTAGGTGGCGAACGACACCTCGGACTCCGCGCCGATCTGCAGCGACGTGCGGGTGGGGGCGTGGGCGCGCCGCGCGTTGGTGGTCGACTCCTCGAGGTAGAGCTTGCGCACGTCGAGGGGCTCCCCCGGGCGGGGCAGGATGGTTCGGGCCAGCAGGCTCACGGCGGTCATACGCCCGGCTCTCCCACTTCGCTCAGGGCCGCGCCGTCGCGGAGGTGCGGCGCGAGGATGTTGTCGTACATGTTCAGCGCGCTGGCGATCGCCATGTGCATGTCCAGGTACTGGTAGGTGCCCAGGCGGCCGCCGAACAGCACCTTCGACGACGCGGTCTCGGACTTGGCCCGGGCCCGGTAGGCGGCCAGCACGGTGCGGTCGGCCTCGGTGTTGATCGGATAGTAGGGCTCGTCGTCGTCCCCGGCGAATCGCGAGTATTCCCGCATGATCACGGTCTTGTCCGTGGGGTAGTCGCGCTCAGGGTGGAAGTGGCGGAACTCGTGGATGCGGGTGTAGGGGACGTCGAGGTCGTTGTAGTTCATCACGGGCGTGCCCTGGAAGTCGCCGCACTCGCTCAGCACCTCGAGCTCGAAGTCCAGCGTGCGCCAGCCCAGGCGCCCGTCGGCGTAGTCGAAGTAGCGGTCCAGCGGGCCGGTGTAGACGACCGGCGCGTCCGGGCTGTCGCCGCGCAGCCGGTCGCGGACGTCGAACCAGTCGGTGTCGAGGCGAACTTCGATGCGATCGTCGGCGGCCATGTTCTGC
>NZ_JBYCLG010000158.1:0-2602 GCF_057473785.1 Mycobacterium sp. TH-M103 | reverse complement strand
CCTGATACGACCGCCATACCTCGCCGAGTCGCCGGAACTTCACCCGACCGATTAACCTCGCAGGAACCGCGGCCGCAACGTCGATCCTGCGAAAGTTTGACACGAACACAGAAGCTGCGACCGTAATCAGTCAATCATGTTCATCGCGTCGGCGACAGACTTGTGCCGCCGACGGCTTCCCGGAGGGTGCCTGGTGGCGAGTTTCGGCGCCGACCTGCTGGCCGCCGCGCTGGCCGGCACCGCGGCCGACGAGCGTCCGCTGCGCCACGTCGCCGAGCTGCCGGCCCGCGCCGGCCGCCCCCACCGCTGGCCGGACTGGGCCGAGCCGGACGTGGTCCAGGCGTTCGCCGACCGAGGTATCACCCGCCCCTGGTCGCACCAGGCGCAGGCCGCGGAGCTGGCCCACGCCGGGCGGCATGTGGTGGTCAGCACCGGCACCGCGTCGGGCAAATCACTGGCCTACCAACTTCCCGTCCTACACGCCCTGGCCACCGACCCGCGGGCACGGGTGCTGTACCTGTCCCCCACCAAGGCGCTCGGTCACGACCAGTTGCGCGCCGCACACGCCCTGACCGCGGCCGTCCCGCGGCTGCACGATCCCGGTTTCGGTGTGGCGCCCACCGCCTACGACGGCGACAGCCACGCCGAGGTGCGCCGCTTCGCGCGTGAACGCTCCCGGTGGTTGTTCTCCAACCCGGACATGATCCACGTGTCGATCCTGCGCAACCACGCCCGCTGGGCCGCCCTGCTGCGCGGCCTTCGCTTCCTCGTCGTCGACGAATGTCACTATTATCGCGGGGTTTTCGGCTCGAACGTGGCCATGGTGCTGCGCCGGCTGCTGCGGTTGTGCGCCCGCTACTCGTCGTACCCGACGGTGATCTTCGCCAGCGCGACGACGGACTCTCCGGGCGCGACGGCCGCCGAGCTGATCGGGCAGCCCGTCGAGGAGGTGACCGACGACGGCTCACCCCAGGGCTCCCGGACGGTGGCCCTGTGGGAGCCGGCGCTACGCGCCGACCTGACGGGCGAAAACGGCGCGCCGGTGCGCCGTTCGGCCGGAGCGGAGGCGGCGCGGGTGATGGCCGACCTGATCGCCGAGGGCGCCCAGACCCTGACGTTCGTCCGGTCGCGCCGGGCCGCGGAGCTGACCGCTCTGGGCGCGCAAGCACGCCTGGCCGACGTCGCCCCCGAGCTGTCGCACACGGTGGCGTCGTACCGGGCCGGTTATCTTGCCGAGGACCGCAACGCACTCGAGCGCGCCCTGGCCGAGGGCCGATTGCGCGGCCTGGCCACCACCAACGCGCTGGAGTTGGGCGTGGACATCGCAGGGCTCGACGCGGTGGTGCTGGCCGGGTTCCCCGGCACGGTGGCCTCGTTTTGGCAGCAGGCGGGCCGGTCCGGCCGCCGCGGCCAGGGGGCGCTGGTCGTACTGATCGCCCGCGACGATCCGCTGGACACCTACCTGGTGCACAACCCTGCCGCGCTGCTGGGCAAGCCGGTCGAGAGGGTGGTGATCGACCCCGCCAACCCCTATCTGCTGGGCCCGCAACTTCTCTGTGCGGCAACCGAACTGCCGCTCGATGCGGCCGAGGTGCGCGCCCTGGGCGCGACGGAGGTCGCCGCGGGACTGGTCGACGAGGGACTGCTGCGGCTGCGCAACGGCAGGTACTTTCCCGCGCCGGGCTTGGATCCCCATGCCGCCGTGGACATCCGGGGGGCGGCCGGCGGCCAGATCATGATCGTGGAGGCCGACACCGGGCGGTTGCTAGGCAGTGTCGACGTGGGCCGGGCCCCGGCCTGCGTCCACCCGGGAGCGGTATATCTGCACCAGGGCGAGGCCTACGTCGTCGACTCGCTGGATTTCGACGGCGGAATCGCGTTCGTCCACGCCGAGGACCCCGGTTATGCGACGTTCGCGCGCGAGCTCACCGACATCGCCGTCACCGGTTGCGGTGAACGGTCCGAGTTCGGGCCCGTCACTGTGGGATTGGTGCCGGTCCAGGTCACCCACCGGTTGGTCGGTTACCTGCGCCGCCGGCTGAACGGTGAGGTCATCGACTTCGTCGACCTGGCCATGCCCGAGCAAAGGCTGGAGACGACCGCAGTCATGTACACCGTGACCCCGGAGGCGTTGCTGGACGACGGTATCGACGCGCCCCGCATACCCGGGTCGCTGCACGCCGCCGAGCACGCGGCGATCGGGTTGCTGCCGCTGGTGGCCAGCTGCGACCGCGGCGACATCGGCGGCCTGTCGACCGCGGTCGGCCCCGACCCGTTCGGCCTGCCGAGCGTCTTCGTCTACGACGGCCACCCGGGTGGTGCGGGGTTCGCCGAGCGGGGCTTCCGCCGGGCCCGCACCTGGCTGGGCGCCACGGCCGAGGCCATCGAGGCGTGCGAATGCCCGCGCGGATGCCCGTCGTGCGTGCAGTCGCCCAAGTGCGGCAACGGCAACGACCCGCTCGACAAGGCCGGTGCGGTCACGGTGCTGCGACGCGTGCTGGCGCAGTTGCCTGGCGAATCGCGCTGAAAAACAATCAGCATGTGCGACGGTCACCACCGGCAAATGCCGAAAGTTTACTAATGAATACCGCGAGTTTAAGAA
>NZ_JBYCLG010000157.1:0-35858 GCF_057473785.1 Mycobacterium sp. TH-M103 | reverse complement strand
GGCGGCGCCGGTGACGAGGGTGCGCATTATCGGCTACCTCCGGTTCGATGATGAATAATGTTCGACTGCAACGTGTTCGGCTCCGCAATCGCCGACAGTGCCGACCGCGGTCGGTGGGTACCGCATCGTCACTCCCCGACCCGGCCGTCCGCGAAATAGCCGGCCCCGCCGGGATACCACGCGGCCGCGAGGTCAATCACCGGTGCCACGTTGGTCGCCCACCAGGCATAGTGATTCGGTCGGGCGGCGCGCCTGCGCCACAAGTCGGCGACGTGGTGCAACCAGGTCAGCACAACGGCGACGCACTCGTCGACGCGTCCCTCGCCCAGATCACGATCGCCGGGGTCGGTGCCGGATCGGTCGCGCGCGGCGTGCAGTGCGTTGCGTTCCCGTTCCAGAAGTCCGCCGGATCGCAGCCGCTCGGTGACGACCGTGCCCAGGTCGGCCCCCTGCACCTGGCAACCCACCGTGAGGATCAACAGGTATTCGTCGATCAGCGGAGGCCGGCCCGGCCCCGCGCCGCCCCAGTCGACGATGCCGGTGACCTGGCCTTGCGCGCCGTCGACCAGGACGTTGGCGGGCGTGTAGCCACCATGAGTCCAGCCCACCGGCATCCGCCATTCGCGCACGTCGCGGCGCAGCATCTGCGAGAGCCGGTCCACCTTCACCGCCCGGCCGGGATCGAGCCTTCGGCACATGTGCGCCAGGCCGGCCAAGGGGCCGACAAGCCAGCGCCACAACATGATCGCGTTGTCGACGCCGACGAATGTGGTGGTCCGCCGATGCAGTGGCGCAATCGCGCTCAGGGCCGCGGTGGTCAGTTCCTCGACGCGGTCGGGGTGGTAGGTCAGCGCCTCGGTCAGTCCGATGCCCGGCAGGAACGACTCCACGGACAGGGTCGCGTCGCTGCGCTCGTCGAAGGCCAGGACCCGGGGCAGCAGCTCGCGCCATGCGCCGTCGAGGCCATGGTGAATAGCGAGCTCGGAGAGCACCCGGCGCTGGGTGCGCAGTTCCGCGGTTCCCAGCAGGCCCCGGGCCACCTTCAGCACGGCCGACGGTGATCCCTGGTCGGCGCCGAGCAGGAATGCGGTCGTGTCGTCGACGAGTTCGGTCGGCGGGGTGCCGAGTTCGATGTCGATGAGACCGATGGGTAGGTAGTCGGCGCCGCCGTTGGACGGCGTCGTCGAGCTCATGCCCTCAGCGCTCATCGGCGGCCCACCCGCGCAAAGATACGCCCAGCGCCCAGAAGGCGCGGCGCCGAGGTGGCGCCAGCGGTCGAATCATGTTCGGCAACAACGCTTTCAAAAAAGCCGCGGTATCGGAGAACGCCTTCGCGCCCCACGTCCCGGCCGAACGGACGCGCGGAGGAGCCCGGCGACGCCCCGCGGTAGGGCTCGGTTGACTCCGAGAACGCAAGGCTGGTCATGCTTCGGTACCCATCTGTACGGCGCTGTGCGGCGCACCGCGCGGGGCAACGCTCCTCGGGCGCGACGACCCCGTCCCGGCGGCCCGGCGCGCCCGCACGCAGTGACGTCCGCAGGTGCGATCCAATAGATAGCTCAGCGTGATTATCAACCTGCCCAAGGCCCCGTCTCGCTCCTAACACGCCGCCCCGCGGCCGCGACCACCGCGACACTGCCATACCGATGTTGGATCTATCCGATACTTTACATACTTATTGTCGCAATAGATACCCAAGGACAGACTAACGGTCTTTGCGCGGGTGGCCGCGGCCCCGATCCGCCATGCCCGCGCTACTAGGCTGGCATCAGGTTTCGGACGACGTTCGTGCGAGGCCGACGACCGCGACGAACCGCCGAGAGTGAGCCCGTGACCCAGGACGACCCGGTAGCGCTGACCCGCGCCCTGCTCACCACACCCGCCGTGTTGAGGCATGGTTTCCTCGACGTGCTGGGCGAATCGACGCGCGCCCCGGCTCCGACATTTGCCCAGCGCGCCATGAACAGCCCCTTCGTCGCGACCGTGTACGAGCGGCTGTGGCGCCCGGTCTCCTTCTACACGGCCAGCGGCGTCACCACCGGCGCCGAGCAACGGCGCGCGGCCTCGGCTCTGCGTCTTGCCGCCGCTCGACGGCTGCTCGACGTCGCCTGCGGCCCGGGCAATTTCACCGGCCCCCTCGCCGGGCGCCTGGCCGGCGGCGGCCTGGGGGTCGGATTCGACATCTCCGAGCCGATGTTGGCCCGGGCCGTGTTGGACAACAGCACGCCGCGGACCTGCTACGTCCGCGGCGATGCCCGCGCGCTGCCGTTCGCCGACGCGACCTTCGACGCCGTGTGCTGCTTCGGCGCGCTGTACCTGATGCCGGAGCCGTATCGCGTCGCATCCGAGATGGTGCGGGTGCTAGCGCCCGGCGGCAGGATCGCGGTGCTGACCAGCTACAGCCCCGACTTCTTCCCGATCCGCCACATCCTGACCACCGGAGCCCGCCAGATCGGGCTCACCATGTTCGACCGGCACTGCTTCGTCGACCTCTTCGCGGCGGCGGGGCTGGTCGACATCGACCAACAGGCGCAGCGGGCGCTGCAGTTCGTCGCGGCGCGCAAGCCGGGGTGACCGACTCCGCGAGCGGCACAACGCCTCTCGCGGGCTTTGCCAGACTTTGACGCCGCGTGGCGCTCGCCGACCGTCGCGGACATCATTGCGCGATCGTGACCGGCAGGTGGACTGCCGGTGCAACCGCGAAGTCGCTTGCGTCACTTGGCCGCTCGGCAGGCGCTCGAGGGGCGACCCTGATCATGGTGGGCGCCGCGACGGCCCTGATCACGGCGTTGGCGTGGCCGCAATTGCGTCTGGCCGACGTGCTCAGCGCCGAGGACACCGCCAAGCTTGCGGTGATCCGGGCCACCTCGGTGCTGGCCCCGCTGCCGGCGCTCGCCCTCGAACAGCTCGCGCGGGCCGCCGCCCGTCTGGCGGTGCCCGCGGGCGCCGAGGTCATTCGCCAGGGCGACCCCGGCGACCGGTTCTACATGATCGCCGCGGGTGAGGCCGACGTGACCGTCGACGGCGGCCCGATGGGCACGCTGGGTCCCGGCGACTCGTTCGGCGAAATCGCCCTGCTCCACGACGTGCCACGCCTGTCACCGTGACGGCGCGCCAGGATCTCGACCTGGTGGTCGTCGATCGCGCCGAGTTCCTCGGCGCCCTGTCGAACCACCCCGGCGCCGCCGGCCGACTTTGCGGGGTCACCGCCCCGCCGGTGGAGGAACGCCTGGTGGAACTGGACCGCGACGACGCGCTGGGCGGCCGGTCGGTCGCCCAGCTGCTGGCGGCACAGCAGCCCCTGACCGGAATCGGTGCCGATGAGCTCCGCGAGCTCGCCGACACCACCCGCGTGGTGACCGCCCCGGACGGCGCGATCGTCATCCGCGAGGGTGACTACGCCCAGACCTACTACCTCGTCCTCGACGGCGCCGCCCAGGTGCTCAGGGGCGAGCGGACGGTGCGCGACCTCGGCCCGGGGGACGGCTTCGGCGAGCAGGCGACCCTGCGCGACGTCCCGCGCATCGCCACCGTACGGGCCATCGGGGACACCACGCTGGTGGCCGTGGAACGCGAGGCATTTCAGCGCGCGCAGCGAGTCAAATAACGCTGTCAAACCAATTTCTGTGGAGCTAAGGGGATTCGAACCCCTGACCTACTCGATGCGAACGAGTCGCGCTACCAACTGCGCCATAGCCCCTGACCGATAGCAGGCTACCAGGCGCGGCACCAACCGCCGAACCGCGAGCACTACTGCCCGACGGCGCGCGGCAATTCCCTGGACCAGCCGTAATTCCGCGCCGGCACCGAGTAGTCAAGATGTTCGAAGATCGGGTCCTCGTCGTCGATCTCGAGCACCACCGCGCCCGGGCGCCGCAGCCGGGACGGCACCACGTCGTACTCCCGGTCGTGAGCGTTCTCCACGCCGAGCCGCGCGCGAGCCATCCGCTGCATCCGGCGCCGCCGCACCCTCTCCTCGATGCGGGTCTGGCGGCGCAGATACGCCAGGTAGAGCACCGTCACGGTGGTGGCGCTGCCACAGATCCACCAGGCGCTGGGGGTCAGCTCGAACGCCGCGGTGGCCGAACCGACCAGGACGACCGCCATCGCCATCAGCACCCGCTTGCGGAAGACGTATTTGCGGGCGCTGACCGCCGCGGCGTTCCGGGAGTCGAATCGGCGCCGCCGCGAGCCCGGTGCGACCGACGGGCGCGGGGTTTCGTCCTCGTCGTCGCCGGCGTCGGCCTCGGGTTCGAGGCCGGAGGAGTCCTCGACATAGTCGTAGCGGTCCTCCTCGTCGCGCACCGCTTCGTCGTCGTCGGACGCATCGGCGCCGGCGTCGGTCCCCTCCGGCGCGCCGTCCGAGCCCACGGCGACGGGCGCCGGTTCCGTCGCCGCGGCGCTTGCTCCCGCGGGCAGGGCCCCGGAGTCCTCGATGACGTCGACGTCGAGATAGTCGGGCTCGGCGGACCCGGTGGTGGCGACCTGGACGACGACCGGCCGGGCGCGCTGCAGCTCGTCGGTCTCGGGGTCCTGGTCGGCGTCCGGGTTGCGGTGTAGGTCCTGGTCAGCACCCATGAACTCGTCGTCGGCCGGCTCTTGCTCCGGCTTCCAGTCGGGATCGCTGCGGTGGCCCGCGGCGGGGCCGCCGCGCTTGAGCAGCCGGGAACCGGCGTCGCCGTTGAGCACCCGCGTCGCCAGGGCCACGTCGCTGGTGCGGCGCACCGCGTCGCGTTTGCTGATCAGCATCGGAACCAGGACGAACAGCCACAGCACCACGAGCGAGATCCACAACAACGACTGCGGGATGCTTGGCATGATGACCTGCTCTCTTCGTTCCCATCCCCGCGAGGCCGGTCGGTGGCCAGCGCGGCCGGGTCAAGTGACCAGCACAATTACACACCTGTAATTTCGCTCTCACAAGCACCAAACGTCACTCGTGTCGCGCCAGTCACAGCGCGTGTCGGCAGTCGGGTTGCTGGCGGCGCGGGCCGCCGCCCGGTCACACCCAGCTGGCGCGGCCGGCGCGGACCAGGGCCGAGGCCACCGAGCCGTACACCTCTTCGACGGTGATGGCCATCAGCAGGTGGTCTCGCCACGCCTTGTCGACCTCGAGGTATCGGAGCAGCAGGCCCTCTTCCCGGAACCCAGCCTTCGCCAACACCGCACGGCTGGCGGCGTTCTCGGGTCGCACCGTGGCCTCGACGCGATGCAGCATGACCGGACCGAAGCAATGGTCGAGTCCCAGCGCCAGCGCCGCGGTCGCCACTCCCCCGCCGGTCGCCGACCGGCACACCCAGTAGCCGATCCACGCCGACCGCAGGGCCCCGTGCACGACGTTGCCGATGGTCAGCTGACCGCAGAACCGCCCGTCCAACTCGATGACGTAGGGCAGCATGCGGCCCTTGCGGGCCTCCGCCCGCAGACCCGAACACAATGCCGGCCAGGCGGCGACGGAATGCCGGACCGCCCAATCACCCTCCGCGCTGGGCTCCCAAGGTTCCAGGTGGGCACGATCGGCCTGCCGCGCCCGACTCCACTGGGCGCCGTCCCGCGTGCGCACCGGGCGCAACCGGACCACGCCGGCGCGGACCCGCAGCGGGCCGACGTCCACGGGCCAACCCGGGTGACGGGAGTTGTAGCGCAACAGGTTCACGCGCATCGCAATCCTCAGCCGCGTTGCGCCAGGAAGGCGACGTCGACGAGCTCGCCGGTGCGGATCTGCTCGGCACCGGTGGGGACGACGACCAGGCAGTTCGCTTCGGCGAGCGTGGCCAGCAGGTGCGACGAGGCGCCGGGAGCACCGCCGAGCGCCTGCACCAGGTACTCCCCGGTGTCCTGGTCGCGCATCAGCTGACCGCGCAGGTAGCCCTTGCGCCCGGCCACCGAGGTGATCGGCGAGAGGGTGCGGGCACGCACGATCCGGCGCATCGGCTGGCGCTTGCCCAGGGACAGCCGCAGCAGCGGCCGGACCATCACCTCGAAGACCACCAGCGCGCTGACGGGGTTGGCGGGCAGCAGAAACGTCGGGACCCCCTCGCGGCCCAGCTGGCCGAAGCCCTGGACCGACCCGGGATGCATGGCGACCCGGACCACCTCCATCTCGCCGAGTTCGGACAGCGCGGTCCGCACCGCCTCGGCGGCCGCGCCGCCGACCGCGCCGGCGATGACGACGGCCTCCGAGCGATTGATCTGGCCCTCGACGATGTCGCGCAGCTCCCGGGGGTCGCCGCTGACGATGCCGACCCGGTTGACCTCGGCGCCGGCGTCGCGGCCCGCGGCCGCCAGCGCATAGGAGTTGACGTCGTACACCTGCCCGTTGCCCGGGGTGCGCGAGATGTCGACCAGCTCCCCGCCGACGGCCATCACCGACAGCCGCGGCCGCGGATGCACCAGCACCCGTTCGCGGCCGACCGCCGCCAGCAGGCCCACCTGGGCCGCACCGATGATCGTCCCGGCGCGCACGGCGACGTCACCGGGCTGGACGTCGTCGCCGGCGCGGCGCACGTAGGCACCCGAGGGCGCCCCGCGCAGAATCCGCACCTTCGACGTCCCGCCGTCGGTCCACCGCAGCGGCAGCACCGCGTCGGCCAGCGTGGGCAGCGGCGCGCCGGTGTGCACCCGGACGGCCTGGCGGGGCTGCAGCCGGCTGGGCGTGCGCGCACCGGCCTCGATGGTGCCCATCACCGGCAGGACCAGCCCGCCGCGCCGGTCCGCCTCCTCGGTGACGTCGCCCGAGATCCCGTCGAGCTCGTCACTGCCGACCTCGCCGACGCCGAGCACATCGACGCTGCGCACCGCGTAGCCGTCGATCGCGGCCTGATCGAAACCGGGCAGGGGCCGCTCGGTGACCACCTCCTCGGCGCACATCAGGCCCTGCGCCTCGGCGATGGCGACGCGTATCGGCCGCGGGGCCACCGCCGCGGCCGTTATCCGGGCCTGCTGCTCCTCCACAGAACGCACAAGCGCGCCTTTCTGCCCTCCAGCCCCGACGGGCGCGATCCCCGGTGACGCGGCTCCCGGTGCACCGGGACCGCATGGTTTCGCCGGGCTAGCGCTCGGTCAGGCCTAACCGCGCCACCAACCATCGCCGCAGATCCGGGCCATAGTCGTCGCGATCCAAAGCAAAGTCAACCGCAGCTTTGAGGTAGCCGCCGGGATTTCCCAAGTCGTGTCGAGATCCACGATGCACGACGACGTGGACGGGGTGGCCCTCCGAAATCAGCAGCGCGACCGCATCGGTCAGCTGCACCTCGCCGCCGGCCCCGCGGTCGATGCGGCGCAGCGCGTCGAAGATCGCGCGGTCCAGCACGTAGCGGCCCGCCGCGGCGTACATCGACGGGGCGTCCTCGGCCTTGGGCTTTTCGACCATGCCCTTGACCTTCAGCACGTCGGGGTTGTCCGAGCCGGCGGCCGGATCCACGTCGAAGACCCCGTAGGCACTGATCTCCTCGGGGGCCACCTCGATCGCGCACAGCACGGTGCCGCCGTAGTCGGCGCGCACCTTGGCCATCGTCTCCAGGACGCCGGTCGGCAGCACCAGGTCGTCGGGCAGCAGGACCATCACCGCGTCCTCGTCCGCGGCCAGGGTGGGCTCCACACAGCCGATGGCGTGTCCGAGGCCCAGCGGCTGGGCCTGCACGACCGATTCCACCTTGATCAGTTGTGGTGCGCGCCGAACCTTGTCGAGCATCGCCTTCTTCCCGCGCTGCTCGAGGGTGCCCTCGAGCACCAGGTCCTGCACGAAATGCGCGACGACACCGTCCTTGCCCTCGGAGGTGACGATCACCAGACGCTCGGCACCGGCGGCGGCCGCCTCCTCGGCGACCAGCTCGATGCCCGGCGTGTCGACGACGGGCAGCAGCTCCTTGGGCACCGTCTTGGTCGCCGGCAGGAAACGCGTACCCAGGCCGGCCGCTGGGACGATCGCCGTGTAAGGCACGGGAACTTCAGCTCGTGACATCGCACACAACCATAACCCGCACCGCCGATGCGAGGGGGCGTGGCGGCGGTAACGGCCGGGCTGTCATCGTGGACCCGTGGCGAGGGTAGACAAGACCGCGCTGCGCGCGCGGTTGCTGGCTGCGCGGCGCGACGTTCCCGACAACGTTCGCACCACCGAGGCCCGCATGCTGTGCGCGGCGCTGGAGCCCGTGGTGTGCGCCGGCACCGTCTGCGCGTACGTGCCGGTGGGCACCGAGCCCGGATCCGTCGCGATGCTGGACATGCTCGCCCGCCGCGCCGGGCGGGTCCTGCTGCCGGTGGCACGCACCGCCGCCGACGGCGACCCGATGCCGTTGCAGTGGGGCGAGTACCGGCCCGACGCGCTGGCCGCCGGGCCCTGGGGGCTGCGCGAGCCCCTCCCACCCCGGCTACCGGCCTCCGCGCTGGCCGAGGCCGCGCTGGTGATCGTCCCGGCGCTCGCGGTCGACCGCCGGGGCGTGCGGCTGGGCCGAGGCGCCGGGTTCTACGACCGCTCGCTGCCGGCCCGTGACCCGCGGGCGCGCCTGATCGCCGTGGTGCGCGACGACGAGCTCCTCGACGAGCTGCCCGCCGAGCCGCACGACGTCGCGATGACGCACGCGCTCACGCCACGGCGCGGGGTGATCGCCCTGGCGGCCGGCACCGGGGAATGAAGCAGGCCACGTGGCGGTTCTAGCACTTGAAACGCTAGAGTGCTAACAGGCTCTATCCACCCTGTAAGCCCCCGACCCGGAGGTTCACGTGCCGACCTACACCTATGAGTGCACGGAGTGCGGCGACCGCTTCGACATCACGCAGGCCTTCACCGACGACGCGCTGACCACCTGCGAGAAGTGCTCCGGTCGGCTGCGCAAGCGGTTCAACTCGGTGGGCATCGTGTTCAAGGGCAGCGGCTTCTACCGCACCGACAGCCGCGAGTCGGGCAAGGCCAAGACCGGCGGGGCCAACGGATCCAGCGGCACCAACGGCTCCACCGCCCCATCGGGCGCTTCGGGTGGCGGCTCGTCGGAGAGCTCGGGCTCGAGCGAGAAGTCCGCGTCCGGATCCGCCGAGAAATCGGCCGGCACCAGTTCCAGCTCCACCCCGTCCCCGGCGGCGGCGTCGAGCTAGCTCAGCAGTTATCCACAACCCCGCCCGCGGCCGGCGCCCCCGGCGCCTACCGTGGCGGCGTGGCGGGAGCTTCGCTCAACCCTTCGTTGTGGCGCCGACTGACGGCGTCGTCGCGCCCGGACTGGACCCGCACCGTGCGGGCCCGGCGGGTGGCCGCGGGCGGGCTCGTCGTGCTCGCCGGGATCGCGATGCTGCGGCCGGGCCCGGACGGCGATCACGCCGAGGTCGTCGTCGCCGCGCATGACCTCACCCCCGGCACCGCGCTGAGCGCCGACGATGTCCGACTCGAAACTCGTTCGCGTGCAACCATTCCCGACGGTTCAGCTGCCGACCTGGGCGCCGTGGTCGGTGCGACGCTGGCGGGCCCGGCCCGCCGCGGTGAAGTGCTCACCGACGTCCGGTTGCTCGGCAGCCGGCTCGCCGAGTCGACTGCCGGCCCCGGTGCGCGGATCGTGCCGCTGCGCCTGGCCGACGGGGCCCTCCTCGACCTCGTCCGCGTCGGCGACGTCGTCGACGTGCTCGCCGCGCCGGCCACCGATTCGCCGGCGACCGGTCAGCCGGCCGGCAAGGTGGTGGCCACCGACGCCGTCGTGGTCCTCGTGTCGGCCGGTCGAAAAGCCCAGGCCACCGAGGGCGACCGCGTAGTGTTGGTGGCGCTGCCGGCTCGCGTGGCGAACGCGGTGGCGGGTTCGACGCTGGGTCAGGCGGTAACCCTGACCCTGCACTGAGTGCCCGGCCACGACTCGGGGCGTGACCCGCAGCAAACTCTGCCCAGTCCCAGAAAGGACACCTCGATGCTCAAAGGGTTCAAGGAGTTTCTCTCCCGGGGCAACATCATCGACCTGTCTACCGCGGTGGTCATCGGTACCGCGTTCACCGCGCTGGTCACGCAGTTCACCGACAACGTCATCAAGCCGCTGATCAACCGCATCGGCGTCAACCAGCAGTCGAACGTCGGCATCCTGCGGATCGGCATCGGTGGCGGCCAGGCCATCGACCTCAACAACGTCTTGTCGGCCGCGATCAACTTCGTCATCATCGCGGCGGTGGTGTACTTCCTGGTGGTGCTGCCGTACACGACGCTGCGCAAACGTGGTGAAGTCGAGGTGGCCGAAGACGCGCAGGTCGTCCTGCTCAAAGAGATCCGCGACCTACTGGCCCAGACCAACGGCGACTCATCCGGCAAGCGCGTCGGTGCAGTGGACAAGACGCCGCCCCCGAGCCACGGACCGCGCGCGGACGCCGAATCGCACTGAGCTGCGGCTGCGCGGGGTCAGATCTCCAGGCTCGACAGCTGCCCGATGATCTGGGCGGCGAGCGGATTCAACGTCGCCATCCCGTCGCGCACCGCGTACCGGGAACCGGCGAGGTTGACCACCAGGGTGCTTCCCGACACCCCAGCCAGACCGCGGGACAACCCCGCGTCGATGATCCCCGCGGACAGGCCCGAAGCCCGGATCGCCTCGGCGATGCCGAGGATCTCCCGGTCGAGAATCTCGCGGGTGGCCTCCGGTGCGACATCGCGCGGCGTGACGCCGGTGCCACCGACGGAGACCACCAGATCCACCCCGCCGATCACCGCGGTGTTGAGCGCATTGCGAATCTCGACCTCGTCGGCCTCGACCGCCACCACTCCGTCCACGACGAACCCCGCCTCGGTCAACAACTCGGTGACCAACGGCCCGCTGTGGTCCTCGTCGCCGTGCGCGGTGCGGTCATCGACCACCACCACCAGCGCCCGGCCCACCACCAATTGCGCACCCGTCTCCATGGGAGCAACCGTATATCCGAGCTCCGACAACGCCCCTGCCGAGGGCTCCTCGACCCGCATCACTGATCCGCCTTGCCGAGGGTGACCTGGACGGTCCGGCTGCCGCCGCCGGCGGGATCCTCGAAGGTCAGCGTGATCTTGTCGCCCGGCGCTTTGGAACGCACGGCGGCGACCAGCGCGTCGGCGCTGTTGATCGGCCGGTCGTCGACTTTGGTGACGACGACGCCCTTGGGCAGGCCGGCGCTCGCGGCAGCACCGCCCTGCACGACCTCGACGACCTTGGCGCCGGGAGAGCCCTTGTCGTTGGTCACCTGCACACCCAGCGACGCGTGCGACGCCTTGCCGCTGCTGATCAGCTCGTCGGCGATGCGCTTGGCCTGGTCCACCGGGATGGCGAAGCCGAGCCCGATCGACCCGCTCTGGGCATCCGGCGAGTCGGCGCCGAGGGTGGCGATCGCCGAGTTCACCCCCACCAGCTGGCCGCTCATGTTGACCAGGGCGCCGCCCGAGTTACCCGGGTTGATCGCCGCGTCGGTCTGGATCGCGTCCAGCACGGTGTTCTGGTTGCCCGCCTCGCCGGTCGTGGATACCGGCCGGTTCAGGGCGCTGACGATGCCCGTCGTCACGGTGCCGGACAGGCCCAGCGGGGATCCGATCGCCACCACCGGCTGGCCGACGCGCAGGTCCGACGAGGAGCCCAGCGAGATCGGAGTGAGCCCGGAGACGCCCTGCACGCGGATCACGGCGATGTCGCTGGTCGGATCCGTGCCCACCACCGTGAAGGGCGCGGTGCGCCCGTCGGAGAACGTCACCGTCGTCTTCGGTGCCGGATTGACGGGTCCGGCCGGCGGCTTGCCCGGGCCCGGGCCCGCGGCGGCCGCGACCACGTGGTTGTTGGTCAGGATCAGCCCGTCGGAGGACAGGATGATGCCGGAGCCCTCCTCGGATTGGCGGCCCAGGTCGGTCTCGAGCATGACGACGCTGGGCACCACCTTGGCGGCGACCTGTTCGACGCTGTCTGCCGGCATGTTGGCCGCCGGGACGCTGGAAGCGGCCCCGATGACGCGGCCGCCGTGCCCGCCGGTCGAGTGCGCGCCCAGCTCGACGACCGTGGCCGCGGCACCACCGATGCCGGCCGACACCACCGCGATGGCCAGCGCGCCGGCGGCCAGCAGGCCCCCACGGGAGCGCTTCTGGCGTACCGGAGGGGGGCCCATCGGGGGCAGCATCCCGGGCATCGGCCCCGCCCCGGTGCCGCCGGGCACGGCGCCCGGCCCGCCGCCACCGAACGGATCGTGGGGCCGACGGTACTGTGCCGTCGGCGAGGGCTGGGACTGCGGGTAACGCCAGTCGTACTGCTGGTTGTAGGGGTGCTGCTGCCCCTGCGCGTACGCGGGGCCTCCGGGCTGGTTGGGCGCGGTGCGGTAGCCCGGCTGCTGCTGCGGCGGTGGCGAATACCTCGGGTGATTCGTCATGTCGCTAAGTTCGCTCTTCCTGTAAATGTCGGCTGGTGTGGGCACGACTCGACCTGAATTCCAACAGTAACTGCACAACTACCTTGCGCGCGCGGACTGAGAGTCCACTGAGATAACGTTCGCCGATTCCCCAGAGTTCGCCGTGTTTCCCGGCGCGGGCGCGCCCGGCACGGAGTGAGCCCCGGGATCGTCGGGGCCGAAGTCCGCGGCGGCCGCCGCGTAGGGCCCGCCCGGCATGGGCCGGCCGGGAAGCACCACATAGATCGCGGTCCCCGGGGGCTGCCCACCCGGCACGGTGTCTTCGACGCGAAGCGTCCCGCCGTGCCTGAGCACGACCTGTTTCACGATCGCCAGCCCCAGGCCCGAGCCCGGCATGGCCCGTGCGGTCGTCGACCGGTAGAAGCGCTCGAACACCAGGCGGCGCTCCTGCGGCGGAATCCCCGGGCCGTAATCCCAGACCACGAATTCGGCGTGCGAGTCGTCGAGCTGCCTCATCCCGACGCCGACGCGGCCGCCCGGCGGGCTCCACTTGGCGGCATTGTCCATGAGGTTCAACGCCGCACGCGACAGCCCGGCCGAGTCACCGTAGACCTGCCACGGGGTGACCTGGACGTCGAACTGGATGTCGTTGCGCCGCCGCTTGACCCGCTCGAGGCTGCGATCCACCACCTCGGACATGTCCACCAGTTCGTGCACCACCTGGCCGGCGTCGTCGCGGGACAGGTCCACCAGATCGCCCACCAGGGTGGACAGTTCCTCGATCTGCGCGAGCACGTCGGCGCGCAGATCCACCATCTCCTGCTCGGGCAGCCGGGGCGCGCCCGGTTCCATCGAGGCCATCAGCAGCTCGACATTGGTGCGCAGCGAGGTCAGCGGCGTGCGTAATTCGTGCCCCGCGTCGGTCACCAGCCGGGCCTGCCGCTCCCGCGACTCGGCCAACGCCCGCAACATCAGGTTGAACGCCTCGGTCAGCCGGGCCAACTCGTCGCTGCCGACCACTGGGATGGGCCGCAGATCGTCGGTGCGCGCCACCCGTTCGGCCGCCGCGGTCAGCCGGGCCACCGGGCGCAACCCGGCTTTGGTCACCATGCCGCCGGCCACCGCGGCGACCACGACACCGATGCCGCCGACGATCAGCAACACCCAGCCGACCTGGTTCATCACCGCCTGCGTGGGCTTGAGGCTCTTGGAGATCAGCAGCGTGCTGCCGTTGGGCAGGTGGATGGCCAGTATCCGCTGATCGGACGCCGTGCGCCGCGACATCAACAGCTCACCGTTGATCACGGCCTTCTCCGGCGCGCCGACCGGGAGCGTCTGACCCGGCTGCTGGGCGGTGTAGATGGAGCGGCCCGGGTTAACCAGCATCGCGTTGACGTCGGAATAGGCGCTGCCCTCGATCGCCTTCCCGGGGTCGGCGCCCAGCGACCCGCTGGCGATCATCAGCTGCGCCCGGCTCTGCAGCTGATTGTCGATGTCCTTGTACAGCGCCGCCGATACCGAGGCGTAGACGGCGAAGTCCATCAACAGGACGACCATCACGCCCGTCGACATCGCCATCAGCATCACCCGCCACCGCAGGGAGAGCGAACTGGCGGGCCGCCAGGCGGTGCGACGTCGCCGGTTGAACCGGATCATCGCGGGAACAGGCTCATCAGGGCGGCGTCTCCCGCAGCACGTAACCCACGCCGCGCACCGTGTGGATCAGCCGGGGCTCGCCCTCGGCCTCGGTCTTGCGGCGCAGATACCCGACGTAAACCTCCAGCGCATTACCCGAGGTCGGGAAGTCGAAGCCCCACACCTCCTCGAGGATGCGGCTGCGGGTGAGCACGCGGCGCGGGTTGGCGATCAGCATCTCCAGCAGCGCGAACTCGGTGCGGGTCAGGCTGATCTGCCGCTGCCCGCGGGTCACCTCGCGGGTCACCGGGTCCAGGGCCAGGTCGGAGAACCGCAGGGCGACCGACTCGGCGGCATCGTCATCGTCGGGTTTGGTGCGGCGCAACAGCGCGCGCATGCGCGCCAGCAGCTCTTCGAGCGCGAACGGCTTCGGCAGGTAGTCATCGGCGCCGGCGTCCAGGCCCGCGACGCGCTCGGAGACCGAGTCGCGGGCGGTGAGCACCAGAATCGGCAGGTCGTCGCCGGTGCTGCGGAGCTGGCGGCACACCTCCAGGCCGTCCAGCCGCGGCATCATCACGTCCAGGACCAGGGCGTCGGGCCGCTCGGACGCGATCTTGTCGAGGGCCTCGACCCCGTCGTGGGCGAGCTCGACCGAATAGCCGTTGAAGGAAAGTGACCTGCGCAGCGACTCGCGCACCGCGCGGTCGTCGTCGACGACCAGTATCCGCACGGCCATCAGTCTGGCCCCGGCGCCTGAGAGCGGCCTGAGAGGCGCGCCGGGTGTCCGGCGGGATTAACGCTTGTCGAGATCGATGAGGCCGAGACGGGCCGCCTTGAGCAGGCGGCGGGGCAACTTGTGCCGCTGGCCCGCCACCGTGACGCCGACGAGCTCGGTCCGGGTGGCCTTCCACTGCGCGCGGCGGCTTCGGGTGTTGGCGCGCGACATCCTGCGCTTGGGTGTGGCCATGGTCGGGCCTTACTCCTCATTCGGGCTTCTGGTGGGCATGTCGCGGCATGGCCGGGCGGGCCGGACGAGCGACGATTGCCCTTCAGGATAGTCGCTGGCCTCGTGGGCGCCAAAATGGGCCGCGCGCGCCGGCACAGGAGCCTTGACGCGGCACCGGCCGCACCCGCTAACCTACCGGTTGGTTGGTTGTGCTCAGCGGTGAGTCGAGGAACGGAGGGCGCCCATGGCCTCGGCTTCCGGTGCTTCCGTTGCTCCCGTCCGGATCGCGAACTGCTCGGGCTTCTACGGCGACCGCCTCTCGGCGATGCGCGAGATGCTGACCGGCGGGGACGTGGACTTCATCACCGGCGACTACCTGGCCGAACTGACCATGCTCATCCTGGGTCGCGACCGCATGAAACATCCGGAGCGCGGCTACGCCAAGACCTTCCTGATCCAGCTCGAGGACTGCCTCGGCGAGGCCCGCGACCGGGATGTGCGCATCGTGGCCAACGCCGGCGGCCTCAACCCGGCCGGGCTGGCCGACGCCGTGCGCGCCCTGGCCACGCGGCTGGGCATCGACGCCCGGGTCGCCCACGTCGAGGGCGACGACCTGGCGCCGCGCGCGGGGCAACTCGGGCTCGGCTCGCCGCTGACGGCCAACGCCTACCTGGGCGCGTGGGGCATCGTCGACTGCCTCGACGCCGGGGCCGACGTCGTGGTCACCGGCCGGGTCACCGACGCCTCGGTGACGGTGGGCGCCGCGGCCGCGCACTTCGGCTGGAACCGCACCGATTACGACCGGCTCGCCGGCGCCGTGGTCGCCGGCCACGTCATCGAATGCGGCGTCCAGGCCAGCGGCGGCAACTATTCGTTCTTCACGGAGATTCCCGACCTCGGGCACGCCGGCTTCCCGCTGGCCGAGGTCCACGCCGACGGGTCCTCGGTGATCACCAAGCACCCCGGCACCGGCGGACTGGTCAGCGTCGACACCGTCACCGCGCAGTTGCTCTACGAGATCGGCGGCGCCCGCTACGCCAACCCCGACGTCACCGCCCGGATGGACAGCATCGCGTTGGCCTCCGACGGGCCCGACCGGGTGGCAATCAGCGGGGTGCGCGGCGAGCCGCCGCCGCCCACCCTCAAGGTGTCGCTGAACAGCATCGGCGGGTACCGCAACGCCATGACCTTCGTGCTGACCGGCCTGGACGTCGAGGCCAAGGCCGATCTGGTGCGCCGCCAGCTCGAGGACGCGCTCACCGTCAAGCCCGCCGAGCTGGTGTGGACCCTGGCCCGCACCGACCACGCCGACGCCGACACCGAGGAGACCGCCAGCGCCATGCTGCGCTGCGTCGTGCGCGACCCCGACCCCGCCAACGTCGGACGCCAATTCTCCTCGGCAGCCGTCGAATTGGCGCTCGCCAGCTACCCGGGATTTCACGTGACCGCCCCGCCGGGCGACGGTCAGGTCTACGGCGTGTTCACCGCCGGGTACGTCGATGCCGCCGCCGTGCCGCACGTCGCCGTACACCCCGACGGTTCCCGCACCGAAATCGGCTGCGCCACAGAAATTCTCGATCTTTCACCCGCGGACCCGCCACCGCTGCCCGAGCCGCTGCCGGCAGGCCCGACGCGCCGCGTGCCGCTGGGCCGCATCGCCGGTGCCCGCAGCGGCGACAAGGGCGGCTCGGCCAACGTCGGGGTCTGGGTGCGCACCGACGACCAATGGCGCTGGCTGGCCAACACGTTGACCGTCGAGGCGCTCGGGGAGCTGCTGCCCGAGGTGACGGAGTTCGAAGTCACCCGGCACGTGTTGCCGAACCTGCGCGCGGTGAACTTCGTCATCAACGGCATCCTGGGCCAGGGCGTCGCCTACCAGGCGCGGTTCGATCCGCAGGCCAAGGGGCTCGGAGAGTGGCTGCGCAGCCGTTACGTCGAGGTGCCGGAAGGGCTTTTATGACTCTGTGGAACACCCCTGAGCGCGACCAGCTGCGAAAGACGGTGCGCGCGTTCACCGAACGCGAGATCCTGCCGCACGCCGACGAGTGGGAGCGCGTGGGCGAACTGCCGCGCGATCTGCATCGCCGCGCCGGAGATGCCGGCCTGCTGGGCGCGGGCTTCCCCGAGGCGGTCGGCGGGGGCGGCGGGGACGGCGCCGACGCGGTGATCATCTGCGAGGAGGTGCACCAAGCCGGCGCCCCCGGTGGGGTCTTCGCCTCCCTGTTCACCTGCGGCATCGCGGTGCCGCACATGATCGCCTCCGGTGACTCGCGGCTGATCGAGGAGTTCGTCCGGCCCACGCTGGCCGGCGAGAAGATCGGCGCGCTGGCCATCACCGAGCCCGGCGGCGGCTCAGACGTCGGCCACCTGCGGACCACGGCGGTGCAGGACGGCGACCACTACGTCGTCAACGGCGCCAAGACCTACATCACCTCCGGGGTGCGCGCGGACTTCGTCGTCACCGCGGTGCGCACCGGGGGCCCCGGCGCGGCCGGGGTCTCGCTGCTGGTGGTGGAGAAGGGCACGCCGGGTTTCGAGGTCAGCCGCAAGCTGGACAAGATGGGCTGGCGGTCCTCGGACACCGCCGAGCTGTCCTACACCGACGCGCGCGTGCCCGCGGCCAACCTCGTCGGCCCCGAGAACAGTGGGTTCCTGCAGATCGCCCAGGCCTTCGTGTCCGAGCGCATCGGCCTCGCCGCCCAAGCATATTCCAGCGCGCAACGCTGCCTGGACCTGACGATGCAGTGGTGCCGCGACCCGGAGACGTTCGGGCGCCCGCTGATCTCGCGCCAGTCGGTGCAGAACACGCTGGCCGAGATGGCCCGGCGCATCGACGTGGCCCGCGTCTACTCGCGCAATGTGGTCGAGCGTCAGCTGGCCGGCGAGACCAACCTGATCGCCGAGGTGTGCTTCGCCAAGAACACCGCCGTCGAGGCCGGCGAATGGGTGGCGCATCAGGCCGTCCAGCTTTTCGGCGGCATGGGCTACATGGCCGAATCCGAAGTCGAACGCCAATACCGGGACATGCGCATCCTCGGCATCGGCGGCGGCACCACCGAAATCCTCACCGCACTGGCCGCCAAAACCCTGGGGTATCAATCGTGACCGTATTGCGCTCGACGCTCGACCCGCATGCCCCCGCCTACGCCGAGGCGGCGTCGGCGGCGAACGCCAGGCTCGACGAGATCGACGGCGAGCTCGCCAAAGCCCTTGCGGGCGGCGGACCCAAGTACGTCGAGCGCCACCACGACCGCGGCAAGCTCACCGCGCGCGAACGCATCGAACTGCTCGTCGACCCGGACTCACCGTTCCTGGAGCTGTGCCCGCTCGCGGCCTATGGCAGCGCCTTTCAGGTCGGCGCCAGCCTGGTCACCGGCATCGGCGCGGTCTCCGGCGTGGAATGCATGATCGTCGCCAACGATCCGACCGTCAAGGGCGGGACCAGCAACCCGTGGACGCTGCGCAAGATACTGCGGGCCAAGAAGATCGCCCTGGAAAACCGGCTTCCGGTCATCTCCCTGGTGGAGTCCGGCGGCGCGGACCTGCCCACCCAGAAGGAGGTCTTCATCCCCGGCGGGCAGATGTTCCGCGACCTCACCCGGCTTTCGGCGGCCGGAATCCCCACCATTGCACTGGTTTTCGGCAACTCCACCGCGGGCGGCGCCTATGTGCCGGGCATGTCCGACCACGTGGTGATGATCAAGGAACGTTCAAAGGTGTTCCTGGCGGGTCCGCCGCTGGTCAAGATGGCCACCGGTGAGGAGTCCGACGACGAATCCCTGGGCGGCGCCGAAATGCACGCCCGCGTCTCCGGTTTGGCCGACTATTTCGCCGTCGACGAACTCGACGCCATCCGCATCGGGCGGCGCGTCGTCGCGAGGCTGAACTGGGTCAAGCAGGGCCCCGCGCCCGGCCCGGTGACCGAGCCGCTGTTCGACACCGAGGAGCTGATCGGCATCGTGCCCCCCGATCTGCGCACCCCGTTCGACCCGCGGGAGGTGATCGCGCGCATCGTCGACGGCTCCGACTTCGACGAGTTCAAGGCGATGTACGGGTCGTCGCTGGTGACGGGCTGGGCCCGGCTGCACGGCTATCCGCTGGGCATCCTGGCCAACGCCCGCGGCATCCTGTTCAGCGAGGAGTCGCAGAAGGCCACCCAGTTCATCCAGCTGGCCAACCGCTCCGACACCCCACTGTTGTTCCTGCACAACACCACCGGCTACATGGTGGGCAGGGAATACGAAGAGGGCGGGATGATCAAGCACGGCTCGATGATGATCAACGCCGTCTCCAACTCGACCGTCCCGCACATTTCGGTGCTGATCGGCGCCTCCTACGGTGCCGGGCACTACGGCATGTGCGGCCGCGCCTACGACCCCCGGTTCCTGTTCGCCTGGCCGTCCGCCAAGGCCGCGGTGATGGGCGGGGCGCAGCTGTCGGGCGTCCTGTCGATCGTCGCCCGGGCGGCCGCCGAGGCGCGCGGGCAGCAGGTCGACGAGGCGGCCCACGCCGCGATGCGCGCCGCCGTCGAGGGGCAGATCGAGGCGGAGTCCCTGCCGCTGGTGTTGTCGGGGATGCTCTACGACGACGGGGTGATCGACCCGCGCGACACCCGCACCGTGTTGGGAATGTGCCTGTCCGCCATCGCCAACGGCCCGATCAAGGGAACGTCGAACTTCGGCGTCTTCCGGATGTGAGCCCCATGGGCATCACTCGGATACTGGTCGCCAACCGCGGGGAGATCGCCCGGCGGGTGTTCGCCACCTGCCGCAGGCTGGGCCTGGGCACCGTCGCGGTGCACACCGACCCCGACGCGGCCGCCCCCCACGTCTCCGAGGCCGACGCCCGGGTGCGGCTGGCCGACACCAACGACTATCTCAACGCCGACGCCCTGATCGCGGCCGCCCGCGCCGCCGGGGCCGACGCGGTGCATCCCGGCTACGGATTCCTCTCGGAGAACGCCGACTTCGCGGCCGCCGTCACCGCGGCGGGCCTGACCTGGATCGGGCCGCCGGTCGAGGCGGTACGGGCGATGGGCTCCAAGATCGAGTCCAAGAAGCTGATGGCCGCGGCCGGCGTTCCGGTGCTCGACGAACTCGACCCCGATTCGGTCACCGAGGCGCAGCTGCCGGTGCTCGTCAAGGCCTCCGCCGGCGGGGGCGGGCGCGGCATGCGCGTGGTCCGCGAATTGTCCGCGCTGCCCGCCGAAGTCGCCGCGGCCCGCCGCGAGGCGCAGTCCGCCTTCGGCGATGCGACCGTGTTCTGCGAGCGCTACCTGCCGACCGGGCACCACGTGGAGGTGCAGGTCCTGGCCGACACCCACGGAACCGTCTGGGCCGTCGGGGAGCGGGAATGTTCGATTCAGCGCCGCCACCAGAAGATCATCGAAGAGGCCCCCTCCCCATTGGTCGAACGAACACCGGGCATGCGCGACAAGCTGTTCGACGCGGCCAGGCTGGCGGCGAGCGCGATCGGCTACACCGGCGCCGGAACGGTGGAGTTCCTGGCCGACGCCAACGGCGACTTCTACTTCCTCGAGATGAACACCCGGCTGCAGGTCGAGCACCCGGTCACCGAGGAGACCACGGGGCTGGATCTGGTCGAACTGCAGATCGCGGTCGCCGACGGGCACCCCCTCGGAGCCGAGCCCCCTGCCGCTCGAGGGTGTTCGATCGAGGCCCGCCTCTACGCCGAGGACCCGGCGCAGGGCTGGCAACCGCAGGCCGGATCGGTGCACGCCTTCGAGGTGCCGTCGGTCCGGACGCGGTTCGAGACGTTGGCATGGCGCACCGGCATCCGGCTCGACTCGGGTGTTGTCGCCGGTTCCACCGTGTCGATTCACTACGACCCGATGCTGGCCAAGGTCATCTCCTATGCCCCGACGCGCCACCGCGCGGCGCGGATACTGGCCGACGCACTGGCCCGCGCCCGCGTGCACGGCGTGCGCACCAACCGCGAGCTGCTGGTCAACGTGCTGCGACACCCGGCGTTTCTCGACGGCGCGACCGACACCGCGTTCTTCGACACCCACGGACTGCCGGAACTCGCCGCGCCGCTGGCCGGCGCCGCGGCGGTCCGGATGTCCGCGCTCGCAGCCGCGCTCGCCGACGCCGCACACAACCGCGCGGTGGCCAAAGCCTCCGGGGTGCTCGGCTCGATACCGAGCGGCTGGCGAAACCTGGCGTCGGGCTACCAGGTCAAGGCCTTCCGGGACGCCGAAGGCGGCGAGCACCGCATCGAATACCGTTACACCAGAAGCGGGTTGACGCTTCCCACCGACCCTTCGGTGCGGCTCGTCTCGGCCGCCGCGGACGAGGTGGTGCTGGCCGACGAGCACGGCGTGGCCCGCAGCTTCGCGGTCGCGCGGTACGGCGACGACGTCTACGTCGACTCGGCGCTCGGGCCCGTGCACCTGGCGGCGCTGCCCCGCTTCCCGGAGCCGGGCGCAGCCGTCGAACAGGGATCGCTCGTCGCGCCCATGCCCGGCAACGTCATCCGGCTCGGCGCCGCCGTCGGCGACACCGTCACCGCCGGCCAGCCGCTGATCTGGCTGGAGGCGATGAAGATGGAACACACCATCACCGCGCCGGCCGACGGCATCCTGGCCGAACTCAACGTCGGCACCGGTCAGCAAGTCGAGGTAGGCGCTGTTCTGGGAGTGATCGCAAGCGCGGCGGAGCCGGGCGCGGCGGGTCACGACCATCCAAGCCCCGGAGTGATCGCAAGCGCGGCAGAGCCGGGCGCGGCGGGTCACGACCATCCAATGCCGGCGCGAGTCGACGCGCCCGAAGCAGAAGGAGATCCACGGTGACCGACACCAGCTTCATCGAGAACGAGGAACGCCGCGCCCTGCGCAAGGCGGTGGCCGAGTGGGCGTCCAACTACGGCGCCGACTACTACCTTCAAAAAGCGCGCGCACACCAGCACACGACCGAATTGTGGTCCGAGGCAGGCAAACTCGGCTTCCTCGGTGTGAACCTGCCCGAAGAGTACGGCGGTGGCGGCGCGGGCATGTACGAGCTGTCGCTGGTGATGGAGGAGATGGCGGCCGCGGGCAGCGCGCTGCTGTTGATGGTGGTCTCCCCGGCCATCAACGGCACCATCATCAGCAAGTTCGGCACCGAAGAGCAGAAGAAGCGCTGGATCCCGGGCATCGCCGACGGGACGCTGACGATGGCGTTCGCGATCACCGAGCCCGACGCCGGATCCAACTCCCACAAGATCACCACGACCGCCCGCCGCGACGGCGGCGACTGGATCCTCAAGGGCCAGAAGGTCTACATCTCCGGGATCGACCAGGCGCAGGCGGTGCTGGTGGTGGCCCGCAGCGAGGAGGCCAAGACCGGCAAGCTACGCCCGGCGCTGTTCGTGGTGCCCACCGATGCGCCCGGATTCACCTACACCGCAATCGAAATGGAACTGGTCAGCCCCGAGCGTCAGTTCCAGGTCTTCCTCGACGACGTCCGGCTACCCGCCGACGCGCTGGTCGGCGCCGAGGACGCCGCGATCGCGCAGCTGTTCGCAGGGCTCAACCCCGAACGCATCATGGGTGCGGCCAGCTCGGTGGGAATGGGCCGGTTTGCGCTGAAGAAGGCCGCCGACTACGTCAAGACCCGCCAGGTGTGGGGCACGCCGATCGGCGCGCACCAGGGCCTCTCACATCCGTTGGCGCAGTGCCACATCGAGGTCGAACTCGCCAAGCTGATGATGCAGAAGGCCGCAACGCTCTACGACGCGGGCGATGACGCGGGCGCGGCCGAGGCCGCCAACATGGCCAAATACGCCGCGGCCGAGGCCGCCACCCGCTCGGTCGACCAGGCCGTGCAGTCGATGGGCGGCAACGGGCTGACCAAGGAGTACGGCGTCGCCGCCATGCTGGCCTCGGCGCGGCTGGGACGGATCGCCCCGGTCAGCCGCGAGATGGTGCTGAACTTCGTGGCGCAGACCTCGCTGGGCCTGCCCCGGTCCTACTGATGGAGACGCTGGTCGAGTACGCCGGGCCCGCCGACAGCGGCGGCCCGGTCGCCCGCCTGACGCTGAACTCGCCGCACAACCGCAACGCGCTGTCCAGTGCGCTCGTCGGCCAACTGCACCAGGGGTTGCGCGACGCAGCGGCGGACCCGGCCGTGCGGCTGGTGGTGCTCGGGCACGCCGGCGGCACATTCTGCGCCGGTGCCGACCTGAGCGAGGCCGGCGGCGCGGCCGGGCGAAGCGGGTCGCCACCAACGTCGCCATACGACATGGCCGTCGCCCGGGCCCGCGAGATGACCGCGGTGATGCGGGCCATCGTCTCCTCGCCGCTGCCGGTGATCGGCGCCATCGACGGGCACGTCCGGGCCGGTGGGTTCGGCCTCGTCGGCGCCTGCGACATCGTCGTCGCCGGCCCGCGCAGCACCTTCGCGCTGACCGAGGCCCGCATCGGTGTCGCCCCGGCGATCATCTCGCTGACGTTGCTGCCGAAGATGTCGGCGCGGGCCGCGGCCCGCTACTACCTCACCGGCACGACCTTCCACGCCGCCGAGGCGGCGGAGATCGGGCTGGTCACGATGGCCGTCGACGACGTGGACGCCGCGGTCGCGGGGCTGGTCGCCGACATCGGGCGCGGCTCCCCGCAGGGGCTTGCCGCATCGAAGGCGCTGACCACGGCGGCGGTGCTGGAGGGCTTCGACCGCGACGCCGACCGGCTCAGCGAAGAATCGGCGCGGCTGTTCGTCTCCGCGGAGGCGCGCGAGGGGATGCTGGCGTTTCTCCAGAAGCGGCAGCCCAGCTGGGCAAGTTCGCCAGACGTCTAACAAGAAGAGAGGCCCGACCCGGCCCGCGAATGCGCACAACCGTTGGGTACGTTGCAGTTTAGCCAACCCTCTTGCAGCAAAATCTGGACGTCGTAGGCTCGTGGTGATGAGCAACTCAGCGCAACGCGATGCGAAGGACACGCGTGACGTATCGTCGCGCGCGGCCGACACCGATCGCATCCAGATCGCGCAGTTGCTGGCCTACGCGGCTGAGCAGGGCCGGTTGCAGCTCAAGGACTACGAAGAACGCCTGACCAAGGCGTATGCGGCGACCACGTACGAGGAGTTGGATCAGCTGCGGGCCGACCTGCAGGGTTGCTCGACGGTCAACCCTCGCCGGGGCGGCACCCCCAACCCGGCGCCCTCCACGCTGCTGCTGGCGCTGGTGAGCGGATTCGAGCGACGCGGCCGGTGGAACGTGCCCAGGAAGCTGACCACCTTCACGTTCTGGGGCAGCGGGGTGCTGGACCTGCGCTACGCCGATTTCACCTCGACCGAGGTCGAGATCCACGCCGTGTCGATCATGGGCATGCAGAACATTTTGCTGCCGCCGGAGGTGAACGTCGAGATCCACGGCCGCGGCGTGATGGGGGGCTTCGATCGCGCCGTCGTGGGCCAGGGCACCCCCGGGGCGCCGACCGTCCACATCCGCGGCTTCTCCCTGTGGGGCGGGGTGGGCATCAAGCGCAAGGCCCGCAACCGCCGCCCCTAGCCGTCAGCGGCGCCGTCGCCGGGACCGCAGGTAGTCGCCCACCACGGCCGCGCCCAGCCCGTCCACGTCGGGCACCACGACCCGCCCCTCGACCCGCCGGGCGACCTGGTCGATGAACCGCGCCAGGCCGGGATCGCTGCCCAGCCGGAAGATCGTCACCTGCGCGCCGAGGCGGGCGATGTCGTCGAACCCGCGCACGGTGGCCGCGATGGTCCGCGGATGCGGCGGGTAATCAAAAAACACAGCAGAACCCGACCCCTCCCCGTCGAAGTTCTCCAGGTGGGCGGTCGGCTCGCCGTCGGTCACCACCAGCACGACGGGCTGCGCGTTGGGATGGCGCCGCAGGTGCCGGCCCGCCAGGGCCAGCGCGTGGTGCAGGTTCGTGCCCTGCTCGTAGACCCCCTCGAGACCCGTGAGCTCGGCGGCCGTCACCGTCCGCGCGTAGCGGCCGAAGGCGACGATCTGCAAGGCGTCCGCCCGGAACCGCGTGCACACAAGGTGATTGAGCGCCAGGGCGGTCTGCTTCATCGGCAGCCACCGGTTCTCCATCACCATCGAGAACGAGGTGTCGACCAGCAGCGCCACTGCGGCCTGGGTGCGGGCCTCGGTCTCGGACACCTCGACGTCGTCGACGGTGATCCTGATCGGGCCGTCCAGCGTCGCGGTTCCCGCCTCGCGCAGCACCGCGTTGGTCAACGTGCGCGAGATGTTCCACGGCTCGGTGTCACCGAACTGCCAGGGCCGGGTCGCGCCGGTCATCTCCCCCGCCGCGCCCGCGCGGCGCAGCTCGCGGTCACCGCGTCGACCCGAAAGTTGTTGTGCCACATCACGAAGCGCGGTCTCGCCGAGCCTGCGCATGGCTTTCGGCGAGAGCCGCCACTGGCCGTCGGACCCGCGGTCCAAAAAGCCCTGGTTGACCAGGGTGCGTTCCAGTTCGGCGAGCGTGCGGGCGTCGATGGCGGCCTGGTCCCCGAGCTGGCGCGCCAGCGCGTCGAGATCGACGTCGTCCATCGTGGCACCCGGGTAGCTCTGCGACAGCTGCTCGGCCAGTTGCTCGAGTTCGGCGATGTCGGCCATCGCCTGGGCGCCTTCTCCCATGCCGAAGGGATTGTCCCCGGAGAACTCCTCGGACCCTCTCCAGTCCTCACCCGGGCGCGCCGCCTGCAGATGGGCGTCGAGCCGATCCAGGGCCTGCATCAGCGCCGGGGAGCCGAATGCCTGCTGCGCCAACGCGTCCAGTTCGGCGCGCTGATCCGGGCTCAGGCTGTTGCGGAAGCGCTGCGCGGCGGCCGCGCGCTTGGCCAGCGAGTCCAGCAGCTCGTCGACGTTGCGCGGGTTCTCCGGGAAGAACTCGCCGTGCTTGGCCATGAAGTCCTGGAAGTCCTGCGGCGTGTCCTGGCCGCGGGCGTGCTTGTCGAGCAGCCCGTTGAGGTCGTCCAGCATCTCCTTGACCCGCTGGCGGTCCTCGTCGGTGGCGCCCTCGAGCGCCTGCTTCATGCCGGCGAAACGCTGGTCGAGCATCTCACGGCCCAGCAGATCCTTGATCTGGTCGTACTTTTCGCGGGCTTCGTCGCTGCGCCAGTTGTAGTCGGAGAGCTCCTGGACGGCCTTGGCCGGCGACGACGGCAGCGCGTCCAGCTGCAGTTCGCCGAAACGTGCGTCGTCGTCGAGTGCGCGCGCCAGCGCCTTGCGCTCGGCCAGCACGGCCTCGTCGAGCAGCTCCTTGATCTGCTGCAGGGTTCCGTCCAAGTTGTTGCGGCGCAACAACTCCCGCCGACGCTTGTTCGCCTCGGCGGCCAGCCGGTCGGCGCCGGGCATGTTCTTGGTGCCGCGGCGCAGCAGTTCGGACAGCGCGCGGCGCGGCGAGGTCCCGGCCATGACGTCCGCACCGATCTGCTCGAGGGCCTCGCGCAGATCCACCGGCGGAGCCAGGGGGTCGGGCCCCCCGGTGTACGCCGAGTAGCGAAGCGAGTGCCCCCTGATCGGTTCAGCCATAGACGGTTTGGCCCTCTCCGGAGGCCTTGTCGATGCGCTTGGCCAGATACAGCGCCTCCAGCGCCAACTCCAGCGCCGCGGCACGCTCGCCCTCGGATTCGGCGCCGAGCTTGGCCGCGATCTTGTCCACGACGGGCAGCCCCGGCACGGCGGCCAGCACGTCTTTGGCCGACACCCGCTCGCCCGTCGTCACCGCCGAACCCGCCTCGACGGCGGCCACCAGGGAGCCGACGTCGATGCCGCCCAGCACCCGCGACGCGGTGTCGGCGGTCGCGCGGCGCAGCAGGTGCTCGAGCACGGCCTGTTCGCGGCCCTCCTCACCGGACTCGAATTCCAGCTTGCCGCGCAGCACGTCGATGATCGTGCCCAGGTCGACCACGCGCGCCACCGGCTCGGTCTCCCCCAGCACCGCACCGCGATGACGGGCGGCGGCCGCCACGGTCTCGGCCGCCGCGATCGCGAACCGCGCCGAGACGCCGGACCGCTGGTCGACCGAGTTGGACTCCCGCAGGTAGCGGGCGAAGCGGGCGATCACCTGCATCAGGTAGTCGGGCACCTGCGCGCTCAGGTGCGCCTCCTGGGCGATCACGCCGATCTCGGCGTCGAGCTCACGCGGATAGTGGGTGCGGATCTCGGCGCCGAACCGGTCTTTGAGCGGGGTGATGATGCGCCCGCGGTTGGTGTAGTCCTCCGGGTTGGCGCTGGCCACCACCAGCACGTCCAGCGGCAGACGCAGCGTGTAGCCGCGTACCTGGATGTCGCGCTCCTCCATGACGTTGAGCATCGAGACCTGGATGCGCTCGGCCAGGTCGGGAAGTTCGTTGACCGCCACGATGCCGCGGTGCGCCCGCGGGATGAGGCCGTAGGCGATGGTCTCGGGGTCCCCGAGGCTGCGACCCTCGGCGACCTTGATCGGGTCGATGTCGCCGACCAGGTCGGCGACGCTGGTGTCGGGGGTGGCCAGTTTCTCGGTGTAGCGCTCGCTGCGGTGCTTCCACTCGATCGGCAGGGCGTCGCCCAACTCGGCGGCACGCCGGATGGATCCCGGCGTGATCGGTGTGTAGGGGTGCTCACTGAGTTCGGACCCGGCGATCACCGGCGTCCACTCGTCGAGCAGGCCGACCAGCGCCCGCAGCAGCCGTGTCTTGCCCTGGCCGCGCTCACCGAGCAGGACGATGTCGTGGCCGGCGATCAGCGCCCGCTCCAACTGCGGTAACACGGTGTCCTCGAAGCCCAGGATCCCGGGCCAGATCTCATCCACGTCGGGGCCGGCGGCAAGCGCGGTCAGCAAATTCTCCCGGATTTCTTGCTTGACGCCCCGTTCGCGGTGCCCGGCGGCACGCAATTCGCCGACCGTGCGGGGCAGGTTGCTCGGTGAAGTCACGACTCCACGCTACGACGCGCGGCGACGTGCGTCATCCGGATCGCCTCAATGCGCGAAATGCCGGGCTCCGGTCAGGTAGACCGTGACACCGGCCGTGGCGGCCGCTGCGGTGACCTCTTCGTCGCGCACCGATCCGCCCGGATGCACGATCGCCTTCACGCCGGCGGCGGCCAGGGTCTCGAGCCCGTCGGGGAACGGGAAAAACGCGTCGGAAGCCGCGACCGCGCCGCGGACCCGGTCGCCGCCGCGTTCTACGGCGAGCCGCGCCGCGTCGACCCGGTTGACCTGTCCCATGCCGACCCCGACGGTCGCGCCGTCGGCCGCGATCACGATCGCGTTCGACTTGACCGCGCGGCAGGTGCGCCAGGCGAAGACCAGATCGGTCAACGTCGCCAGGTCGGCCGGCGATCCGGTCGCCAGGGTCCAGTTCGCCGGGTTGTCACCGTGGGCGTCGAGCTCGTCGCGCTGCTGCATCAGCAGGCCGCCGCTCACCGGTCGCAGCTCGGCGCCGCCGGTCAGCGGCTCGGAGGCCAGCAGGACCCGGATGTTCTTCTTGCGCGTCAACGCATCGACGGCGCCGGGCGCATAGGCCGGTGCGACGATCACCTCGGTGAAGATGGTGCTCACATACTCCGCCATCTCGACGGTGACCTCGGTGTTCGCCGCGATCACCCCCCCGAACGCGCTCAGCGGATCGCACTCGTGGGCCTTGCGGTGTGCGTCCGCGACCGATACCGACGAGATCGCGATGCCACACGGGTTGGCGTGCTTGATGATCGCCACGCAGATCTGCTCGTGGTCGAAGGCGGCCCGCCATGCCGCATCCGCGTCGGTGAAGTTGTTGTAGGACATCTCTTTTCCGTGCAGCTGTTCCGCCTGCGCCAGGCCGGGCCAGGCGCCGGGATCGGCGTAGAGCGCCGCCTGCTGGTGCGGGTTCTCGCCGTAGCGCAGCATCGCCGAACGACGCCAGCTGCGGCCGAACCACTCGGGGAACGCGGTGGGCGGATGCTCGGGCGCCAGCGTCGACTGCATCCAGCTCGCGACCGCGATGTCGTACTCGGCGGTGTGCTGAAATGCCAGGGCCGCCAGCTTCTTGCGCTCGGCCAGGGTGAACCCACCGTGCCGCACCGCGGCGAGCACGCCGTCGTACCCGAGCGGGTCGGTGACCACCGCGACGCTGGGATGGTTTTTCGCCGCGGCGCGCACCATCGACGGGCCGCCGATGTCGATCTGCTCGACGCATTCGTCGACGCTCGCACCGGATTCGACAGTTTCGGTGAAGGGATACAGGTTGACGACGACCAGTTCGAACGCCGCGATCCCCAGCCGCTCGAGGGCGGAGGCGTGCTCGGGCTTGCGCAGATCGGCCAGCAGTCCGGCGTGCACCCGCGGATGCAGCGTCTTGACCCTGCCGTCGAGCACCTCGGGAAACCCGGTCAGCTCCTCCACGCGCGTCACCGGGATCGCTTTGTCCGCGATGGTCTTTGCCGTGGACCCGGTGGAAACGATCTCTACGCCCGCCGCGGCCAGTCCCCGGGCCAGCTCTATGAGCCCGGTCTTGTCGTAGACGCTGATCAGCGCGCGGCGGATCGGCCTCCTCGCCGATTCCCGCCAGTCGTCGGTGCTCATCCTATGATCGCCTTTCGTCCGATCGTCGCCTGTCGCCCGGCCAGGGTCATGCCACCGGTTGCGATCGCGGCCACCACGTCCACCAAGAGCTGCCGCTCGGTGACTTTGATGCGTTCGTGCAACGTCTGTTCGTCGTCGCCGTCGAGTACCGGGACGGCCTGCTGCGCCAGGATCGGCCCGGTGTCCATACCGTCATCTACCAGGTGCACCGTACAGCCTGTGACCTTCACTCCGTAGGCCAGCGCGTCGGCCACGCCGTGCGCGCCGGGAAACGCCGGCAGCAGCGCGGGATGCGTGTTGATGACACGGCCGTAGAAGCGTGAAAGGAATTGTGGCCCGAGGATTTTCATGAAGCCTGCCGACACGACGAGATCGGGCGAGTGAGCGGCGGTGGCGTCGGCGATGGCGGCGTCCCAGGCCTCGCGGCCGGGATGGTCGGCGAGCCGGGCCACGAATGCCGGCACGGATGCCGCCGCGGCGATCTCGACGGCCGGGCAGTCTCGGTCCGCGCCGACGGCGACCACCCGGGCGGGATAGTCGCCGGTGGCGGCCTCGATCAGCGAGGCCAGCAGCGAACCGGTGCCCGAAGCCAGCACCACCACTCGCGCCGGCGCGCTCGGGGGCACGCGGAGCGGTTCAAGCACACGCAGAGCCTAGTCGAACGCCGTCGGGACCCGTCCCGCGCGGAGTCCGGCGTCAACGCCCGGTCCCGTGCGCCCCAGCGGGACGGTCAATCCGGCCGCTGTCCGGGCTCCTCGGCCGGCGACACGTCGGTGTCCGCCGCCTCGGCAGGCTCGGCGGGATCGCCGGAATCGACGGAATCGGCGGCCGGCTCCTGCTCCCCGGCGAACACCCCTGCGAAATCGGCCGGTTCGTCGGTCGCCGGGGCGGGCGCGCGTTTGGGTTTGGGCCGCCGCGGGCGACGCCGTACGCCGCCGGCCATCACCACGGTGATCCAGCCGATGACCGTGAACCAGAACAACACGCCGAGCGCCAGCGTGTCCTGGTCCACGCCGACCTCGCCGAAGTTGCCCAGCCGACCGCTTGCGCCGAAGGCAAGCAGCGACATCACCAGGGTCCCGGCCACCGAGGCGACCAGCAGCTTGGCCGCCGCCGGAACCAGGGGCAGCGCGTGCCGGGCGCACTGCTGGCCGACCGCCACGCCCGACGACGCGCCGATGATGAGCAGAGCCACCCATACGGGTCCGAGCGGCGGTGTGGGCGCCGCGGCCAGGATGGGCAACGCCGGGATGTCGCCGCCGAAAACGGTGAAGGAACTGAACGTCGCGAAGCCGAGATGGGCACTGGACCCGACCGCGACCGCCGACGTGCCGACGATGACGTTGGGTGCGTATAACACCGACAGCGCAGTGAGGTTGAACTGCCCCCATATCGAGTCGGTGATGCCGTAGAGCTCTTGCATGGTGGCCCAGTGCACAACCAGTGACCCCGCCGTCACCAGGCCGGACAGCCCCACCAGCGCCAGCACACCGGCCGCGGCCGCGCGCAGGGAGTCACCCAGCCACAACGGCAGCGCGGAGATCGCCAGCAACCGCGGGCCCACGCGGGACCAGACGCCGATCGCCGCGCCGATGGCGTGTACCACCAGCACACCGGCGAACGCGCGCAGCGCGCTGGGCGTCTCCAGTTCGGTGATCACCGTCGACGCATCGTGGATCACCGCCAGCGCGATCGCCGCCATCAACATGGGCCCGCCGAGCGCCGATGCGGCAACCCAGCGAACCACGAGCCACGACGAGTACGGAGAGGTCGCGCGTGCCGTGCTGCGCGCGGTACCCCAGACCATCAACAGCACGGGCAACAGCGGCAGCACACCCAGCTCGCGACCGCCTATGGAGATGGGCACGCCGTGCACGCCGAGCCACATGCTGGCGATGGCCCCCAGGGCGCCCGTCATGTCGCTGTTGGCGATCAGCAATTGAAGCAGCGTGACGGCGGCGATGATGCCAAGCGCCACCACGCCGGGGCCGAACGCGACCCGCAGGAGGTCACGCCCCTGGCGGGCCCCCGCCGCCCGATAGTCCTCCACCCGTGTCACTCTGGGCGCACGTGCCCGACTAGGCGCGAGAACGCGCGGTCAGCCCGACGCCGGGCCAGAGGATGACGACGGCGACTGTTGTTGCCCCTGTTCGTGGGACTGCTGCTCCCCGCCCTGGCCGGAGCGGTCGGCCGGGGCCGACCCGCCCGCGGACCCGGTGCTTTCCGTGCCGACCATGGGTGGCGGACTGAAGCTGGGAAAACCGGTGGGCGGCGTGGACGGACCCTGCGGCGCCGCGGGCGGGGCGCTGAACGGACCGGATCCACCGGTCGAAACGCTCTGGGTGGGACTCTGGCTCGGCCGCGAGTAGCCGCTGTACTGCTGCTGTCCGTAGCCGGGGGGCTGCTGGGGATTGTGCGACTGGGGGCCGCCGTGCTCGTGCGCACCCGGCTGACCGTGGTACCCGCCGGGCGGTTGCTGCGCGCCGTACTGTCCGTACTGCCCGTATTGCCCGTACTGCGCATAGGGGTCGTACTTGGGCCGCGGCGCCGGCGCGGTGACCACGCCGGCCTCCAGCAGGATCGCGAGGACCGCGGCAATCCCCTGCAGCACGCTGCAGGCCAGCAGCGGCCACAGCGCCCATCCGATCTCGTAGCCGGCGGGCGTGTTGATCATCTCGGTGATCACGATCAACGCGCCCAGCACCGCGATCACGGCGACCACGCCCAGGTTTTTCTTCGCCTTGGGCAGCAGGGACACCGCGGCGAGCAGCCCGGCCAGCACCGAGACGTCGACCGCGTAGCCGGCATCGCCGGCGCGGCCGCCGGCGCTCGGGCCGAGTTCGGCGCCAATGATGAAGGTGGGACCGAAGTTCAGCAGGTAGACCGCCAGGCCGAGTCCGACGACCGCGACGGTGAGGTAGACCGGGAGCTTGGCCGCGTCGTCGGTCTTGGTGAAGGACGGTGTCGCGCCCGAGTAGGAGCCGCCGGGCTGCGTGGGCGGGTAACCGGGACTACCGGCCGAGTAGGTCATGACTCCTCCTGTTGCTTCCAGTCCGTCGCGGCGCCAGGCCACTGCTGCAGTGCGGCGCGCTGCCGGCGCCGTGTCAACGCCGATCGCCCTGCGCTCGAGTTGCCCCGCGGTCGATCAACCACGCTAGCGCACGTTCGGGTTGCTGCGCCGGTACGACCGGCCCGTCGCCGCGACGGTCCGCTTGCCCCGCACAGGTAGAACACGTTCTAATTCTCGGCATGGATTACGGGCTTGTGCTTTTCACCAGTGACCGCGGCATCTCCCCGGCGGCAGCCGCCAAGCTGGCCGACGACCACAACTTCCAGACGTTCTACGTCCCGGAACATACCCACATCCCGGTCAAGCGCGAAGCGGCTCACCCGACGACCGGTGACGAGTCACTGCCGGACGACCGCTACATGCGCACGCTGGACCCGTGGGTGAGTCTGGGCGCCGCCTGCTCCGTCACCTCCCGGGTCCGGCTGTCGACGGCCGTCGCGTTGCCCGTCGAGCACGACCCGATCACGCTGGCGAAGAGCATCGCCACGCTCGACCACCTCTCCGGCGGTCGCGTCAGCCTGGGTGTCGGGTTCGGGTGGAACACCGACGAACTCGCCGACCACGGTGTGCCCCCCGGGCGACGCCGCACCATGCTGCGCGAATACATCGAGGCGATGCGGGCCCTATGGACGCAGGAAGAGGCCGCCTACGACGGCGAGTTCGTCCAGTTCGGGCCCAGCTGGGCCTGGCCCAAGCCGGTTCAGCCGCACATTCCGGTGCTGGTGGGCGCCGCGGGCAACGAGAAGAACTTCAAGTGGATCGCCCGCAGCGCCGACGGTTGGATCACCACGCCCCGCGACTTCGACATCGATGGCCCGGTCAAGCAACTGCAGGACATCTGGGCGGCCGCCGGCCGCGACGGGGCCCCGCAGATCGTGGCGCTGGACTTCAAGCCGGTGCCCGAGAAGCTGGCGCGCTGGGCCGAACTCGGGGTCACCGAGGTGCTGTTCGGCCTGCCCGACCGTCCCGACGACGAGGTCGTCGCCTACGTGGAGCGACTGGCCGGCAAGCTCGCCGCCCTGGTCTGACCCGCGAGCAGACGCAGAATCGCACCAAGCCGCGCAGCGGCGTGCGATTCTGCGTCTGGTGGCCGGGCAGGGCCCGGCGAACACCGCTGTTAGTAGCAGCGGTTGCCGTAGTCGAAGGAGCGCACCCGCACCTCGCGCCCCAACGGGTCACCGTCGATCAGCAGCGCGATCAGGTCCTCGTCCTCGGTGGTGGACAGGAACCGGCTGCCGTCCTCGAGCCGGCCGATGATGATGCCGGTCGGGCGTCCGTCGTCGCGGCGGACCGTGTAGGTCTCGACAGTGCCGCGGCCGTCGGCGGTCTCGGTGACCGGTTGGGTGGGCCACGTGGCGACCTGTGCCTGCAACTGCGCGTTGCGGTCCGGCGTCCACCCCGCCGGCGTGGTGGAGTACACGCCGACCGAGTACTTGCTCAGGATCCCGCCGTTGGCGCCGACGAGGCCGAACCGCCCCGGCATCTTCCGCATCTGGGCGACCGTCTCGGCGACCGCGTGCATCGAGTAGTTGTTGCCGGCGCCTCCGAAGAACGGCAACCCGCCGGTCAGGGTCAGCCCGCGGGGGTCGTCGGGCGCGATGCCCATGCCGTCGCAGATGTTGAACACCGGCACGGGAAAACAGCTGTAGAGGTCGAAGGTGGCGACGTCGTCGACGCCGATGCCGGCCATCGCGAGCGCCTCGCGGACCGCCAGGACGGCCGACGGGGAGTGGCCGAGGTCCGGGCGGTCCAGCAGCGCCTGTTCCTCCAGGTCGGTGTGCCCGTGCAGGTAGACCCAGTTGTCCTCGGGCACGCCCAGCCGCCGCGCCGTCCCCACCGACATCAGCAGCGCGGCCGCACCCTGGTTGACCTGATCGCGCGCGACCATCAGCCGCGGATACGGCTCGGCGATCATCCGGTTGCTCTCGGTCACGGTGACCAGTTCGTCGACGCTGCGCTCGACCGGGGCGGCCGCGAACGGATTGTTGGCGGCGATCTTGGTGAACGGTGCGAACAGCTCGGCCATGGTCCGCCGGTACTCGCCGGGCCCCTGTCCGGTGCCGGCCCGGCGGGCGTTCTCGAGCAGCGCGTATTGGATCGGCGCACTGGTCAGACCGTGGACGACCGTGTAGCGCGAGATGAGCTTCTCGATGCCGTGGCCGCGGTCCTCGAGGTCGCCGTCCACGGTCTCGGTGAAGTCCGGCTTGTCGTCGCGGCCCGCCCAGTGCCGCAGCGTGGACGTCGCATCCGACCCGAAGACCAGGGCGACCTCCGACCGGCCCGCGGCGATCCCGGCGGCCAGCTCACTGATCAGGTGCTGGGGCCCCTGGCCGCCGACGATCTCCAGAATCGCGCGAGCCGGGTGGGCGCCAAGGCGATTGGCCACCGACCGCGGATAGTTGTTCGAGCAGCCCAGCACGGCCTTGGCGACCGGCCCGGAGATCTCGAACTGCCGGACGCCGGCCACGGTGTCCACGGCCGCCGCCACCGCGTCGACGTCACCGCCGGAGTCGACGAGGGCGGCGCGGGCAGCGGCGGCGGCCAGTTCGACCGGCGACATCGCCCGGTAGCCGGGGTCGTCGATGCGCTCGGCGGACTGGCCGACGCCCACGACGACGGGCGTGCGCGGATCGAGATTCATAGCGTAACTATCTACCGCACGGCGGTCCCGGGCTCACACCCGGGCCGCCGGTCGCGCGACACTAGAGGCTGCCCAGGATCTCTCGGGCCAGCGCCGCGGTCTCCGACGGGGTCTTGCCGACCTTGACCCCGGCCGCCTCGAGGGCCTCCTTCTTGGCGGCCGCGGTGCCCGAGGAGCCGGACACGATGGCCCCGGCGTGGCCCATGGTCTTGCCCTCGGGCGCGGTGAACCCCGCGACGTAGCCGACCACCGGTTTGGACACGTGGGCCTTGATGTAGTCGGCCGCACGCTCCTCGGCGTCGCCGCCGATCTCCCCGATCATCACGATGATCTTGGTGTCGGGGTCTTTCTCGAAGGCCTCGATGGCGTCGATGTGGGTCGTGCCGATCACCGGGTCGCCGCCGATGCCGATCGCCGTCGAGAAGCCGAAATCGCGCAGCTCGTACATCATCTGGTAGGTCAGCGTCCCGGACTTGGACACCAGCCCGACTGGCCCGGAGCCGGTGATGGTGGCGGGGGTGATGCCCGCCAGCGCCTCGCCCGGAGTGATGATGCCCGGGCAGTTCGGCCCGATGATCCGCGTCTTCCCACCCTTTTCCAGGTTGTAGGCCCACGCGTAGGCGGTGTCCTGCACCGGGATTCCCTCGGTGATGACCACCAGCAGCGGGATCTGCGCGTCGATGGCCTCGATGATCGCGTCCTTGGCGAACTTCGGCGGCACGAAGACGACGGACAC